>JAPOLW010000077.1 GCA_029976905.1 bacterium
GAGGCCGGGACGCCGTCTTTGCCGCGCCTCCGCGTCATTGCATGGATCCGGTGAGCCAGGGTGCCGTCGGCGCTACCGCGGCATTGCTCGTCGCAGGGCGCGAGCGCATGCCGGCGGCGGCGATTCTCGGCGGTCTCTCCGCCATGGCGGCGGATCTCGACGTCCTCATCCGCTCGTCGAGCGACCCCTTGCTCTTTCTCGAATACCACCGGCAGGTGACGCACTCCTTGCTCTTCGTTCCGGTGGGCGCGCTGGTGTGCGCGGCCGTGGCCTGGCCGGTGGCGCGCCGCATTCTCGCCTTCCGATCGGTGTTCCTCTATTGCCTGGTCGGCTACGCGACCCACGGCCTGCTCGATGGCTGTACGTCCTACGGCACCCAGCTGCTGTGGCCCTTTTCCGACCGGCGGATCGCCTGGAATCTGGTTTCGGTCGTGGATCCTCTGTTCACCCTGCCGCTCCTGGCCGGAGTTGGTGGCGCGGCGATCCGGCGCTCGCCCGGACTCGCGCGCGCGAGCCTCGTCTGGGTCGTGCTCTACCTCGGAGTCGGCTGGGCGCAGCACGCGCGGGCGCAGGCCTTCGGCCGCGCCATGGCGCGCGACCGTGGCCATCTCGCGGTGGCGGTCGAAGCGAAGCCGGCCTTCGGAAATCTACTCCTCTGGAAGACCTTCTACCGCCACGGCGAGCGCTATTTCGTCGACGCCGCGCGCATGGGATTCGAGCCGCACGGGTACGTCGGGCAAAGTACGCCGCGTCTCGATGTCGCGGGTGATTTGCCCTGGCTCGATCCGGGGAGCGTGCAGGCACGCGATATCGAGCGCTTCCGTTGGTTTTCCGATGGATACGTCGCCCTCGATCCAGCCGATCCGGGGCGCATCATCGACGTCCGGTACTCCATGGTGCCCAACCGGATCGAGGCCCTGTGGGGACTGCGCCTCGATCCGGGAGCACCGGCCGCGACGCACGCGGAATTCTTTGCCTCCCGCGAGCCCACGCCCGAGCAGCGTGCCGCGCTCGTTGGGATGTTGCTCGGCCGCCCGAAACCGTCGGCGCGCGACCCGCAATGAGCTGGCAGGGCGATGCGGGCGGGCAAAAGCCCCGGGTCGAGTCCGGGCGCTCGTGTTCGGGAGGACCCGGATCGCTGCGCATGGGCGTGGTCTTCTCCTTCTCCGACAATGGGGTATACCGGGGCCCTGTGAATCCATGCCGTGGGGCATTGCTGCTGCGTTCCACCGGTACCTCCGGCGCGTGAAGCGCCGGCGCGACGGGGCGCGGCCACGGCAGATGTAGATCGATGGCGAAACGGGACATCCGATACCAGGCGGCAGTCATTCGACACGACCGGCTTTTGCTGGTCCGCTGGGAGCCGCACGAGCACCCGGCGGTCTGGCTGGTTCCGGGAGGCGGTCGCGAGGACGAGACCGAGGAGGAGTGCGTGGTGCGAGAGGTGCGCGAGGAAACGGGCCTGTCGTCGCGGGTCCTGCGCATGCTCTTCGAGGAGACCGTCACCGACGGCCGCACGCCGTATCGACTCTTGAAGACCTATCTGGTCGATGCTCCCGACGGCGAGCCCTTCGCGGGGGAGGAGCCCGAGCCGGGCGCGCGAGGGGAGATCACCGCCGTGCACTGGTTCGATCTGCGCTCGGAGGCGGCGACGGCGGTCGACGTTCTCGGGACGCCCTTCACGCACGGTTCGGTCGTCGGCATCCGGAAGGCGCTTGGGTATGGGTGAACCCCGGCGAGGGCGCGCTGCGCGCGTGGCTTCGTCGGAGGGCCGCCCGCGGCCGGGAGTCTGCGCCGCGTGATCAAGATTGCAGCCGTCGTGCATCGCGCCGCAGGGCTCACACCGGAAGCCTTCGACGAACTCTACGCGGCGGCTCCCGAAACGCCCTCGCCGGGGGTGTGTGGACACACCCGCCACCGTATCCGTGCCAGCGGGGGCACACCGCCCCCCTGCGACGGCTTGAGCTTTCTGTGGTTGGAAGATCCGGCCCTCGCGCCGCATGTCGTCCTGGAGCCGACGTCCGCCATCGGGCGTTGCAATCGTTATCGGGTCGACGAGGTCGTTCACTGGGATCGACTCGGGGCGAGGTGCGACGGCGCCCCGACCCCGGGCGTGAAAATGGTGGCCTTCGTGCGCCGCCGCGCCGATCTGTCTCCGGACGAGTTTCGGGCGCGTTACCTCGCGCATGCCGAGGTGGCGCGCAAGCACCATCCGGGGATCGGCCGCTACGTGCAGAATTTCGTCCGCGGTCTCGAACCGCCCGGTGCGCCCGTGGTCGACGCGATCGCCGAATTGCACTTCCCCAGCGAGCAGGATCGGCGTGATCGGTTCTATCGCGACGAGGCGAGCCCGGCGGTCGTCGCCGCCGATGTCGCCCGCTTTCTTCTTCGCGATGGGACGTGGTCCCTCCTCGCGACCGAGCACGTCGTGCGCCTTCCCCCCGCCGCTTGATGCGCGGAGCGGCGTGGCACCGGCTCGTGCGGGCGAACCGACGCCAACCGTCGAGTGTATCGGCCAGATCGGATATGGGTGGGCCATGGGACGCTTGAACGAGAAGATCGCACTCATTTCGGGAGCCGGGCGGGGCGTTGGTCGGGGGATCGCGCTGGCTCTCGCCAAGGAGGGGGCCGACCTCGCGTTTGCTGAGATCGACCCCGAGACCGCGAAGCGGACGGCCGCGGAGATCGAGGCCCTGGGTCGGCGGGTGGTGTCGGTGGTCTGCGACGTGGGCACCCGCTCGGGTTGCGAGGAGGCCGTGGCCCGGACCGTCGACGCCTATGGCGGCGTCGACGTGTTGATCAATAACGCCGCCGTCGCGGCTCAGATGGCTCCGATCACCGAGATCGAGGACGAGCCTTTCCGCCGGACGATGGACGTCTGTGTGATGGGGACGTTCTGGTTCATGCAGGCGTGCCACCCCCACCTGGTCTCCCGCGGTGGTGGGTCGATCGTCAACTTCGGCTCCGGAGCGGCAACCCAGGGGATGCCGACGCAACTCGCCTACGCCGCCGCGAAGGAAGCCATCCGGGCGATGACGCGCGTCGCTGCAAACGAATGGGGACGCCAGGGCATTCGGGTGAACTCCATTTGCCCGGTGGCGCGTTCCGAGGCGATGGTGGGTTGGGCGCAGGAGCAGCCCGGACTGCTCGAGCGTTACGAGCAGATGATCCCTCTTGGTCGCATCGGCGATTGCGAGGACGACATCGGCCGTGCGGTCGCGTTCCTCGCAAGCGACGATGCCCACTATGTGACCGGCAACACGCTTTGGCTCGACGGCGGCTACGGCGCGGTTCGCGCGTAGGGCGTCCTACGGGCGGGGCTCGCGCCCGGCGCGTCGCGCGTAGGGCGTCCCGCGGGCGGGGTTCCCGCCCGGGGCGCCGCGCCTAGGAGGTCGCGTCGCCGGGGGGACGGTCGGCGGTCTTTGGCGTCGCGTCGCCGCGGTCGCTCGCCGCCGGCTGGGCGGTGGCCGCAGGCGGATGGATCGACCGCCAATCACGCTTCATGCTCACCACGGTCCAACCACGCCCGGGGCCTTCGTCGAGCCCGCGGGCGAGGCGTCCGATGTCGGACTCTCGATCGTAGGCCCATTCTCGCTCCGCGTCGTCGTGATGGACGAGCACCCCCAGGCGCGCCCCGGGACCGGAGGTCGTCCATTCCAGCATTTCGAAATCACCGTCCGAGTTGCCGAAGGCAGCGATCGGTCGTCGACCGATGTGCTGATGGATGCCGATCGGCTTGCCCGCGCCGTCGTTCACGAATTCGATCTCGGGGAGTTTGCGGAGGACGGGCGTTCCGTCGCGCACTTCGTAGGCGGCGCGGGATTGGCTGCCGATGACCTGCTCGGGTGGAATGTCGTAGACCTCATGCGCGAAGACGCGCATGAAGTCGATTCCTCCGCCCGAGACGATGTAGGTGGTGAAGCCATTTGCACGCAGATAAGCGAGGGCCTCGAGCATGGGTTGGAAGACGAGTTCGGGATAGGGCCGGTTTTTTTCCGGATGGCGCGCGGTCGTGAGCCAACGCCGCACGTTCTGTCGAAACTCCTCGGTCGTGACGCCTGCATGCGTTGCCGCGGCCAGCGCGAGGAGGGCCGGCGCGCCACCCGACAGCGCGCTCCGGACGTTTCCTTCGAGAGCGGCCGCGAAGGGTTCGGTCTGCTTCCATTCGGGATGCGCGGGGGCCAGCTCACGGAGGCGATCGAAGATGTAGGCGGCCTGGAAGTACAGCGGCATCTCGGACCACAGGGTCCCGTCGTTGTCGAAGACCGCGATGCGATCCGCTTCGGGTACGAAGTCCGGTGATCCCGTGCGGGTCACGCGCTCGACGAAGGTGGTCAAGGCCCGTTTGGCTCCGAGATCGTTCCAGGAGGGCAAGGGGTCCTGGTGTGGACTTCCGTACGATACGGTCGGCCCGGCGAGGGCCAGGCCGAGGAAGACGACCAGCAGCCGAGCGCGCCGCGGGGGGACCCCCCGCACGAGGGGACCTCCGGGTTTATTTCCTGGAGTTGGATCAGACATCGGCGCGGGTTCCTCTGTGGCGTCGGTGGGTCGTCCGTCTTCGGTGGGTCGTCCGTCTTCGGTGGGTCGTCCGTCTTCGGTGGGTCGTCCGTCTTTGGTGTCCTGGTGCGTAACGATTGTCGCACGCGACGTCCCGTGAGGTACCAGTTGTCGATCGCCCCTGCCCCTTCAGGTCGACGAGGCCGCGTTCGGGATCGGGTAGGCCGATTCGAGCGAATCGGTCAGTTCCGTCGGCGAGGGGGCAGGACGTGAGCCTCCTCGATCTCCAGTTGGATGTGCTGCATCCGGAGCGCGATGCCCATCCATCCGACCACGAGTGCGAGCTGGATGGCGAGTCAGCCGGGTAGAATCGAGCGAAGACGTCGAGCGAACACGCATGGGGAAAGGCCTCATTGACGATGCGTAAGGACCCCCCCGCGCGGCTTGGTTCCCCACGAAGACCTACGAGGAGCGAGCATCCGGGGTGACGCTGGAGGCCTTCGGGTGTGGATCTCCGGCCGACCGGCGCGTTTTCTCGCACGCCCCGGGGTTGATTGCTCGACGATCCGCGACTACTCACAACAGACTGGCCATGCGCGGATTCATTCTCGCACAATTCGTCGAGTTCGTAGAGCGACGGTTCGGCAAGGAAGTCATCGACGACCTGATCGAGCAGACCCCCCTCGCCTCGGGCGGGGTCTACACCGCGGTCGACAGCTACGACACGGCCGAAATCGTCGCGTTGGTCAGTGGTCTGAGCGAAAAAGTGACCACGCCCGTCCCGACCTTGCTTCGCGAGTTCGGGATCAGCTTGTTCGACTATCTCGCCGAGTCACACGCCATCCTGCTGCGGCAGATCGATCAGCCCTTTGCGCTTTTCGAAAAGCTCGACAGCTACATCCACGCCGAGGTCCGAAGATTCTACGATGATGCCGTTCCCCCGGCCTTTCAGACGGAACACCTCGAGGGGGATACGCTGCGACTCGAATATCGGTCTTCTCGCGCAATGCCGGATCTCGCCGAGGGTTTGATCGTCGGCGCTTGCCGGTACTTTGGGCGAGAAGCGGAAATTCGTCGTGAAGATCGTTCCGACGGATCCGGCGTCGTCGTCGATTTCTTCGTCCGCCTGAATGAGACGTGATTCCGGTCTGTCCCGGTCGCCGTCCGTGATCAGGAGTTCGTGAAGCGACGCCGGATCGACACGGTCCACAGTCCGACGGGCACCAGAGAGAGCACGGCGTAGGTTCCGGGGAAGACGACGAGGTCCGGTCGTCCCAGCACGCTGACCGCCAGCATCGTTGCCAGCGCTCCGTTCTGGATTCCGACCTCGATGGAGACCGTGAAGGCATCGCGCGTGTCGAGTTGGCAGATCCGCGCGAGGGTCCAACCCGACAAGAGCGTTGCCGACGCGAGCAGGAGCGCGCCCAGGGCGGCGTCCCGGAAATGCTCCAGGACCGTCTCCCATTCTCCACCCACGATCAGGACGATGGCCGCCCCCATGACCACGGCGGCGCCACGGCGCACGGGTTCGCGTACCCGGGAGCTCCACGCGGGCCAGACGCCGCGGATGGCCATCCCGATGGCCACGGGTAGAAGCGTGACGAAGAAGAGTTGCAGAGCCGTTGCCACCAGCGGCACCTGCAGAGCCTGCGCATCGTTTTCGAGGCCGTCACCGAAGAGACCCAGTGCGATCCGGATCCAGAGCGGGATCGTAACGAAGCAGAGCATGCTCGATATTGCGGTCAGCGTCACGGAGAGCGCCAGGTTCGCACGCCCGAGGTAGCTGAAGATGTTGGACGTGCTGCCGCCGGGGCAGGCCGAGATCAGAACGATGCCGAACGCGATCGTCGGCGGGAATCCTGCGAAGAGAGCGAAGCCCAGCCCCAGACAAGGCAGGAGGAGGAGCTGGCCGAAGAGCCCGACCATCGCGGCGCGAGGCCGGGCGACGACTCGCGTGAAGTCTTCGCGCGTGAGCTCCATCCCCATGCAGATCATGAGAACCAGGAGAAGGATCGGGACAACGAAGGCGTAGACGCCCAGCGCGGAGTCGTCGGAGGGACTCACTGGCTGTTCCTCGACGTCCACCCGATCAGGCCGGCGTATCCGACGTCGTTTACGGGTCGGTTCGTCCCGCCGAATCCCACCGGGGGCAGGCCGGCCCACGGGGCGGGGTGGATTTGTTGGCGTCTCTCCATTTTTCCGCTCCAGAGCACGGCCCGGCCGGCTCTGGCCAACGTCGGATTCTCCTCTACCATTTCCGCGATGAGCGCGCGGGGCGTCCTTCGGGTCGGGATTTTGGTGGGAGCGTGGTTGTGCCTCGGATTTTCCGGCGGTGCGAGAGCGCAGACCGTCCTCGGCGACGAAGCCATCGATCCCGGGACGTCCATGGCGCCGTCCGGGCCACCCGGGGCGTCCACGACAGCTTCGCCGCCGCGTCGTCGAGGCCCACTTCTCGCGGCGGGTTCCCTGCACTCCTTTCGTACCGACATCGATGGAGGCGGCTCCTTCTCGACCCACACCGGCTTTGCGACGGGTCGCCTGGGCTTCCCCGTCGGGGCCGGCGTCCTCCTGGGTGGTCAGCTCTCCTGGCAGGGCGATTGGTATTCGTTTGCGGGCGACAACGACGTGGCGCTGCCGTCGCAGGCGCGTCCGTGGGGGGATGTGAACAGCTTCGCGGGTTCGCTGAGCGTCGGGAGGCGCTTTGGCTCGTGGTGGACGAACGCGGCTTTCACCGCACGGTTCTCCTTCGAGCAGGGCGCGTCGATCGGGGATGGGTTCAACCCCGGCGGCATCGCCGGCGCCCAGTACACCTTCTCCCCGGGCCTACGGCTTGGTCTGGGTCTTCTCGTCAATGCGCGGCTCGAGGAGGATCTGCTCATCGTTCCGGTGCCCTACGTCTATTGGGAGATCACCGACGCGTTCGTGCTCTCCAATTCGATCGCCCCCGATGCCTATCCGCGCGGGCCCGGCCTGGAGTTCGCGTGGCGTCCGAGCGAACAATGGGCACTCGCCCTGGGCGGACGATGGGAATTCCGCCGCTTCCGGCTCGACGACGAAGGCCCGGAGATCCGCCAGGGCGGGGTGGGGGAGGACGAGGGTATTCCACTGTGGCTTCGGCTCACCTGGCGCCTCGGCGAGCACTTTCGGGCAGACGTCCTCGCCGGCGCTTCGGTTGCGAACCGACTGCGTCTCGCCGACGCCCGGGGCGATGATCTCCGTTCGGCCGGGACCGACCCCATCCCCTACGTCGGGGCTTTTCTCGCCTGGCGGTTTTGAACCGATCGGCGGCGTTCCCGCTGCGTGCCACGGCCGCCATCCCCGTCGGCCGTGGGGGAGCGTCAGAAGCGGTAGCTCAACTCTCCACCAAAGGTGCGCGGCGGATCGTAATAACGGGTGGCCACGCCGAACGTCGAGACGATCGGTGTGACCAGGGAGAAATACTCCTCGTTGAGCAGGTTCTTCGCCCACAAGGCGACCTGTGCGCGGTCATCGAGGAAATCGTAGGAGAGCCGCGCATTGAGGGCGTTCCATCCCCGCTGGGTCGCCTGGGGGATCTCGGGGCCAAGCCACTGGACGGCACTCTGGTAGGCCCATTCGACCCGGGGCGTGAGCCATCCCTCGAGCCAAAGTCCCTCGAGTCCCTCGACCGGGAAGGAGTACTGCACCGCAAGAAAGGTCTGTAGCTTCGGGACCGCCTCGAACGACTCCCCGGAGCGATCGATCGGTTGCCCATCGAGGTCCGAGAGACCCTCGTAGGCATCGTAGGTCGCATCGGTGTAGCCGACGCTCCCGTCGAACTGGAGGCCGTCGATCGGTCGGGCCATGGCTTCGATTTCGAAGCCCATGGTCGTGGCTTCGGCGGCATTGATCGTCAGGCGTTGGATGATGGGGGTGCCGGTTTCGTCGACGCCGAGGTCCTGGATCGTCGTGCGTTGGATTTCGTCGTATTTTCCGCAGAAGACGGCGAGATTGAAGGTCAGTCGCGAGTCCCAGAAAAGACTCTTCACGCCGAACTCGAAGTTGTCGAGGGTTTCGGGTTGGAAGGCGAAGCGGTTCGCGTCGACGCCGCGTGGTTGCGAGACTCCGTTGAAGCCGCCGCCCTTGAAGCCCACGGAGTAGGTGAAGTAGCCCATCAGGTGGTCGATGGGCGTGTCGCCGAGCCAATCCTCCGGCGTCGTCAGGGCCAGACTCGCCATCGGGGTCCACTTGTCGAAGACGGCGCGGCCGGACAGGGGGTCGCCGACGAGATTGCCGGTGCGCGGGTCGGTCTGCGTGAACGAAAGTTCCTTCTTGTCCTCGGTGTAGCGGACGCCAGCGGTCAGGCTGGCCCAGTCGGTGAGGTCGGCCGTCGCCTGGGCGAAGACGGCCCACGTCCAGTTGTCGATGTCGGTCTCACTCAACGTGACGCGGTTGAGGCTGTTGGGAAGAAGGGTCTGCGTGCGCCCGTCGAAGCCCGTCTCCCAGAAGCCGAAGACGCCCAGCACGTAGGTGAGGCGACTTTCGAGAGCCGTGCCGTTGAGGAGCAGTTCCGGGTTGAACTGCTGTTGGCGGCCCGGGATGCCGTCGAGCACGCTTCCGCCGGTACTGGAATTCTGAACGGCCATGAAGCGCGTTCCGTCGATGTCCGTGCGCAGCCGGGGCTTCTGTTCGCGCCAGGAGAAGAGGCCGCGCACCGACAGGTCTTCGAGGAAGCCGAGGTCGCCGATCTGCCAATCGGCGATCCCCCAGGCGCCGTAGCTTTCGACGTCGGTGAGCTGAATCGTATTGGCCTCGCCCTCGAAGGCGCTGGAACTGCGGCAGCTGTCGAAGAAACCGTCGGGTAGAAGGGCGGCGAGCGACGGGTTTTCGTTGACGACGACGCAATTGGCTCCCTGTCCGTGATTGCGCGAGCGCGACCAGGTTCCGAAGACGTCGATCGTGAGATCGTCGGTCGGCAGGACGCGCACGGAGCCGAGGAAGGATAGGTTCTGCGGGTCGTTGAAGTTGACGTCCCCGAAGGTGTTCTCGTAGTAGCCCTGCGAATTGATGCTCGCCATGGCAAAGCGGCTGTAGAGCAGGTCGTCGATGATCGGGAGGTTGAGCATGGCGCGCGTGTCCAGCCCCCCGAAGTTGCGCGGCCGCACCATCGCGAAACCCTCGAGTTCTCCGTGTGGCTTCACGCTGCGTACGTTGATGGCGCCACCGACCGTATTCTTTCCGAAAAGCGTTCCCTGCGGTCCCCGCAAGACCTCGATCTGTTGCACGTCGACGACGTCGATCAGCGTGCCGAAGGTGCGCGGGATGTAGACGCCGTCGATGTACATGCCGACGCCGGGATCAAAGGCGATGGCCGGTGCCGAGGTGCCGACGCCCCGGATGCGGATGTTCACTTGTTGCCCCGTGATCGCAGACTGGAACGTGAGGTTGGGAACGAGCTGCTGGATGTCGTCGAGGCGTGTCACGCCGTGTTCCCGCAATTCGCTCGGGCTCAGCGCAGTGACGGCAACGGGGGTATCTTCGAGCAACTCGTCCCGGCGGCGCGCCTGGACGACGATCTCTTCCACCTGGCGGGTCGCGCGTGGGCCGAGGCCGGCGGGGTCTCCTCCGGAAGCCGCCTCGGCTTGTGCGGCCGCGGCGTCGGCCTCGTACTCTTCGCCGTCGAGCGGACCCTGCGTATCGATCGCCTCCTCCTGGTAGGCCGAAGGGGCCTCGATCTGCGCGCCAACGACGGTCGCTGCGCCAAGCCCCGCGATCGCGATCAGGAGGCCGGTGATCCAGGAGCGCCGTGAACGGAATCTCGTATCGTCAGGCATTCGCCTTCATGACCCAAACCGGCCCCGGAGCCAAGTCGGGCGTTGGTCTGCCGGCAGCAGCGGAATCGTGCTAACACCACAGGCGCGATGGACGGCCACACCCGGATACGCCTCTCATCGCGGTTGCCGTCTACCCGCGGTCACGGCACGACGCCAATCGCCGCCAGGTTGCGCTCCGGGTGCACACTTCGCCGTATCCTCGAGAGCAACGCGATCCGGCCGGGATCGGGTGCGTAGGCTGCGGCATGCGCGCCTGGCGGGTCCATCGGGTCGGCGAGCCCATCGACGTCCTCTCCCTCGAGGAGGCCGAGCCTCCGGAGCCACCTCCAGGGATGCTCCGGGTGCGCGTGGGCGCTGCTGGGGTCGGGCTTCCCGACGTGCTCATGTGCCGCGGTTCCTATCCGCTCACCCCCGGTCTGCCGTTCACGCCGGGCCAGGAACTCGTCGGCGAGGTCGTTGCCGTCGGCGAGGGCGCCGCGGCGACGGTGGGAAGTCGCGTGATGGCGGTCTCGGGCTTCTATATAGGCCATGGCAGTTTTGCCCAGGAGTGCCTCGCCCAGGGGGACTTCGCACTCGAGGCACCCGAGGAGATGGAGGATCCGGAGGCGGCCGCCTTCGTGATTCCCTTCCACACCGCCTGGGTCGGACTCGCGCGGCGGGCCCGGATTGCGGCCGGGGAGACGTTGCTCGTCCTCGGTGCCGCCGGCGGGACCGGGTCGGCCGCGTTGCAGCTGGGCAAGGCGCTGGGCGCGCGCGTCCTCGCGACCGCCGCCCCCGGCCTGGAGGGCCGCGCCCCCGGCCAGCTCCGCGCGGTGGAGACCGGCACCGCGGTCGCGGACGGCCGCACGAGCTACGCCTCCGGCACGCAGTCCACGGACTTCATCTCCGAGCAGCCC
>JAPOLW010000780.1 GCA_029976905.1 bacterium
CGTTCGCGAAGAAAGTCGTCGGTGGCGCCCTTGAGGTCGAGGGCGCACGGGTCTTGCACCCCGCCGCCCGCCAGAAGCCAGGCGAGCGCGGTTTTTTCGGCATGCTTTGCCGCTCCCCACGCGAAGGTGCAGTGGTATTGGGCGCGGGTCAGGGCGACGTAGAGCAGGCGCACGTCCTCGGCGAGCTCCTCGCGCTCGGCCATCCTCTCGCGCTCCTCCCGCCGCGGACTGCCCACGTCGAGGGAGGGGCGCCCGTCCCCGGCGTCCGGCTCGTGGTAGGCGACGGAGAGTGGCTTTTCACGCGGCTCGTGCGCGTACCAGGTGAACGGGACGAAGACGATGGGGTACTGGAGGCCTTTGGAGCCGTGCAGCGTGTCGATCTGGACCAGCTGTTCGTCGCTCTCGAGTCGCAGCAGGTGTTCCTCGGGCGTATTCTCCTCGTCGGCCAGGCGCCGGCGGCTCGCGAACCACGACAGGAGCTGCTCGCGCCCGCAGTGCGAGGCGGTCTCCTCGCGGCCGAGGAGGCGCTTCGGGATTTCGCGCTCGCGCAGGAATTGGCGAAACATCGTGCCGAAGCCCTGCGCCTGCCAGATGTCCCCCAGCGCCCGGAACGCGTCGGTCTGCTGGTCCCAGGCGCGTTCGTCGGTCTCCAGGGTGGCGAGCGCCGTTGCGTCGAAGCCCAGGATTTCGGTGGCGAGCGCGGCGCGCACACGCCGATCGTCGGAAGCGGCTACGACGGCGATCAGGATGCGCTCCAATTCGGTCGCCTCGTCGGTGGCGAAGACGCTCGCCCGTGCCCCTTCGACGGCCGGGATGCCGAGTTCCGCCAGGGCGTTCTTCATCGCTCGCCCCTGTTTGTGTCGGCGGACGAGGACGGTGATGTGATGGCCCGCCACCGATTCGCTCCTACCGTCCGGGCCGGGCAGCGTCGCGTCGCTCGCCAGGAGGCGCGCGATCTCCTGGGCCGTCGCGGCCGCGATTCGCTGCTCGGTGGCCTCCTTGGGCAGCGGCCTTGACGGTTCGGCGCGCTCCAGGAACCACGCCCGCACCGGGGGGAGTCCGGCCTGCTCGCGGAACGTCGATGCGCGGTCGTCGTGGTGGGCCTCGGCCTCGACGAACGGAATCCGGTCGATCACGAAGGGATTGTCGACACTCGCAAAGAGGGCATTCACGCCCCGGACGACGCTCCGATCACTGCGCCAGTTCACGGGCAGGGTGGCACGCGAGCGCGCATCGTCGCGTGCCCGGAGATAGGCGAAGACGTCGGCGCCGCGGAAGGCGTAGATGGCCTGCTTGGGGTCGCCGACCAGGAAGACCGGTGCGTCGTGGTCGCCGAAGATATGTCGGAAGATCGAGTATTGTTGTGAGTCGGTGTCCTGGAACTCGTCGATCAGGGCGGCGCCGTATCGCGACCGGAGGGTCTGCACCAGCCCGGGCCCGGTCGAAGGGGACGCCAGAGCCTTCTCGAGTCCGTCGAGCAGGTCGTCGAAGGTGCGCAGGCGCCGCTCGGCCTTGCGCCGCGCCATCTGCTCCTTGCAGAAGTCGAGGGCGCGAAGCAGCATCCGGGCCCGCGCGTCGTCATACGCCGTGGAGAGGCGGGCCTCACATTCCGCGAGCGTCTGGCAGAGACCGAAGAAATCGTGGGTTGGCGTGGTTCGGTTCTTCTTGGTGCTCTTCTCGAGTAACGCGGGCGTGA
>JAPOLW010000781.1 GCA_029976905.1 bacterium
GGCCTATGCGGCCACTGGGAACACACCGGTCCCTGTCGCTGGCCCCACCATACGTCGATCGAGGCGACCGAGCAGGGGCATCGCGTCTCCGTCACCTTCGAGTGCACCGACCGGGAACGGGCCGAGGTAGAGACACGCATTCGCGCCGCCCTCGCGGGGGGAGGCCTGACCGGCCCCGACGGCAACCGCTCGTCGTGGAAGATTTCCGACTCCCTCGAGTGATCGCAGCCCGGCTCCCGGGGGCCACCTGCCCGATCCCGCCTCCCGGGTCGGGCCCCTAATCGACGTCGAAGTTCGGCGGGTCGCTGGCGGGGACACCCGCGAGGAAGTCGTCGACGAGCGTGTTGGCCGGCCCCGCAAAGTTGGTCGGCACATGCCCGTAGCCGAGCACGTTGTGGAACTGATGCGGGGAGTTGGGCTGGTCGTCGATCGCCTGGCGGAGCCCGTCGTGGTACCACTGGCAGTTGGTGAGGCCTTCGGCGACCGCTTCGGCCAGGGGGCCTTGATTGCCTCCGCAGAAGGGGTCGTCGTTGCCGTTGATGAACAGTGACGGCACCACGCGAAAGTCGCTATCGGGGATCCGGGCTTCGGGCCACGAGCGGATGTCGCTGGCCGCGAAGTAGCCGACCTTATCGGAGATGCCGTCGACCTCGAAGCCAGGGCCGAAGGGGTAGCCGGGTTCGCCCGTAAAGGCGGCAGCGGTGGTGTAGAGCCGTGGCGTGGAGATCCAGGAGTCCGCCACGATGCCGGTGAGGCGCTTCCCCTCGAGCGGATAGCTGCTCGCGAGCGCCCAGACACCGATCGCACCGGCACTCGTGCCATGAGCGAAGACGCGCGTGGTCGGATAGTTCGCGACCGTGTAGTCGATCGCCGCCATGGTCGCCTGGAGACCATTGACCTCGGCGCCCGGGTTGAGATTGTTGGTGTACGGGGTCCCGAGTCCCGAGTACACATCGTGGTCGCACATGGACACGGCCACCACGCGATAGCCCTCTTCGATGCGGCGCTTGAGGGTCGAGTCGATCGGCTGGCCGGTGTTCTGATTGAAGGCATTGGCCAGCACGGCCTTTTCCCACAGATCGGCGAAGGTTTCCTCGTGGTTCCAGGTGTTCTCGGTCTGGGTCTTCACGGCCACGTAGGTGTTGGTTTCGTCGTAATAGCCGACTCCGCCGCCATGCAGGTACACCCACAGCGGTGCTTCGGCGGCGGGTGCGCCCGCCGGGTTCATGACGAGAAACGTATAGTTTCCCGTGAGTCCGCAGCCGTAGGCGTTGTTGCGATAGTATTCGAGCTCCCAGGTGAGGCCGAGGACGCTCGCCGTCGATTCCTGGACGAGGTCGATCTGGGTGGAGTCGCGAGGAATACAAGCTCCGGTACCGGGCTCGAGACCCACGAGAGAACCGGTGAATACCCCTTCGGACTGAAGAAGCCCGTTGGTGATCGTCGAGAGGTTGCAGCGCGCACACGCGTAGAAGCGCGACGAGTCGTCCGCATCGCAAGGAGCGGGGATCTCCGCCACGGCCAGGGGCGACGACGCTCCGCTTCCGCACGCTGTCGCGATTTTCTGCTCGACCTTCGCCTCGTATTGGGCAAGCTTCGCAGTCCCTTCGGCAACGAGAACGCAGTTGGTCGTCTCAGGCAGCACTCCGCGGTCGACCAGGCGCCTGCATTTCTGCGCCTCCTTGAATC
>JAPOLW010000782.1 GCA_029976905.1 bacterium
GTCGTCGCGAACCTGGCGGTGGCGTTGGCAAGGCGCAATCAACGCGTGCTCGTGCTCGATGCGGATCTCGGTCTTGCGAACCTTGACACGTTGTTGGGTCTGCAGCCACGAGCGACTCTGCGCGACGTTCTCCAGGGAGACTGTGCGCTCGCGGAGATTCTCGTGGACGGACCGGCCGGGATGCGGCTCGCACCGGCCTCCAGCGGCTTCGAGGAAATGACCCACCTGAGCGGTGGAGAGCGTTTCCACCTCCTCGACCAGGTCGATGCTCTCGAGGAGGGTTTCGATCTTCTCCTGGTGGATACGGCGGCCGGGATTTCCTCCAACGTCACGTTCTTTGCCACCGCCGCGCAGGAGACAATGGTGGTTGCGACTCCCGAGCCGACCTCCCTGGCGGACGCGTACGCGCTCATCAAGGTCTTGTCGACGCAATACGCCGAGCGGCAGTTCGGAGTTCTCATCAACATGGCCCGCGATACGGCCGACGCGGAACGGATCTTCGCTCAATTGTCCGGTATCGTGGCGCGTTTTCTAGATGTCTACCTGCACTACGAGGGCTTCATCCCTCAGGACCCGGAGTTGGCGGAGGCCGTGCGGCGACAGCAGGCGGTCGTCGAATTGGCTCCTGGTGCCCCGGTCAGTCGGGCGTTCGACGCCCTGGCCAGCAGACTTTTGCGTCGTCCGATGCAAACCGAGCCCAAGGGCGGACTGCAGTTCTTTTTCCGCCGTCTGATCGAAGGAGGAAGATCGTGAGTATGTCCAGTCAGGCCGCCGTTGGTGTCGCCGTCACGGTTCCGCCGCCGGTCAATGACGATACCATTCGTCAATATCTTCCTCTTGTCCGTCGGGTCGTACGCCGTCTGGCGCACCGCAGACCCTCGGGGATCGAGGAGGCCGAACTCATCAGTTGGGGCCTCGGAGGCTTGCTCGATGCGCTACGCCGGTTCGATCCGGCCAAGAGCACGGCCTTCGAAAGCTATGCCCAGGTCCGGATCCGGGGAGCCATTCTCGATCGGCTTCGCGGGCAGGACACGGTCGCCCGGAGTACCCGCGACAAGGCCAAACTGCTCGAGAAGACCTACCAGACGCTCGAGGCACGCCTGGGGCGTGCGGCCACGGAAGAGGAGGTGGCCGCCGAGTTGGGCAAGTCGTTGCCCCAGCTTCACGCCATGTTGGCGGAGATCGGACGAATCGGTGTGTTGAGCCTCGACGATCTCGCGGGGTTCCGCGATGGCACGGGCAATGGCGAGGAATTCCTCGCCAGTGATGACCCCGGTCCGGCGGAGGCGGTGCTACGCCGGGAGAGAGTCGAGCTCCTTGCCGAGGCGGTCGGACGCCTTCCCGTGAAGGAACGAACCGTGATCGCGCTCTACTACCATGAGGGGATTACGATGCGGGAAGTGGGAGAGGTGCTCGAACTGACCGAATCCCGGGTGTCCCAACTCCACTCCCAGGCGCTACTGCGCCTTCGGGGCTTTCTGCGCGGCGTTCTGGGCCCGGCCTGAGCACCCATCGCCGGCGCAGGGGCCGCCCCGTCGGGCGCCCGCGTGGATCGGCACCGCGGGTGGCCGTCCGGCCGGGCCTGAGCACCCATCGGCGGCGCAGCGGCCGGGTGGCTCCGGCGTGAGTGTCGACGCGACGGCGAACTGGGCCTGGCCGCGAGGGCCGTCGTGCTGACGGGTGG
>JAPOLW010000783.1 GCA_029976905.1 bacterium
GAGCTCGGTCGGGAGGGAGTCGGCGAGCGCGCGGTCGGACGGCAGCGTCGGCGGGTGCTGCGCGCGCTTGGCAGCGACGACACAGGACGGATCGAACTCGTCTGGTACAACCAGGTGCGGTATTTTCGATCGCGACTGAAGGAGGGCTCCCGGTGGTTGGTGCATGGCCGTGTCGAGCGTGGGTACGAGACCCAGCTGCGCATGGTCCATCCAGAGATGGAGCCCGCGGAAGACGGCGACGGCAGCGCGGTGGCGCGGATCGTTCCCGTCTACGAGAAGCCGACGGCGATGCCCGCCTCGGCAATGCGGCGCATCGCCCACGCGGCGATCGAGGGCCACGCGGCGTCGATCCCTGAGGTCCTGTCGCCAGACGTCCGGGCCCGACTGGGGCTCGATCGCCTTTCGGAGGCCTTCGCGGCCATTCATGCCCCGGGGCCGGACGAAGATGTCGACGCACTTCTGGAGGGCACGTCCCGAGCCCATCGAAGCATCATCTTCGACGAGCTCTTTTTCGTCCAGCTCGGCCTTTTGCTGCGCAAGGCGAGCGTCGCACGCGAGGCGGGCATCGCCTTCGACGGCGACGGTGCCCTCGTGCGTCGGCTTCTCGATGGTCTGCCCTTTGCCCTGACTTCGGCGCAGCAACGCGTGCTCGAGGAGATCGGGGAGGACATGCGTGCGGCGCGACCGATGCATCGCTTGCTGCAGGGGGATGTGGGCAGCGGCAAGACGGTCATTGCGGTCGCGGCGGCCTTGCGCGCCATCGAAGCGGGATACCAGGCCGTTCTCATGGCGCCGACCGAGTTGCTTGCCGAGCAGCATTGGCGAACGGTGCAACAGGTCGCAGGGGAACTCGGGGTCGGACTGTGGGTGCTCACCGGGGAAACGCCGGCCTCCGAACGGCGGGAAGCACTCGCGGAGTTGGCCGCCGGGCGCCCGGGGCTGGCTGTGGGCACCCATGCGTTGATCCAGGAAGGGGTCCGTTTTGGGCGACTGGGCCTCGCGGTGATCGACGAGCAGCACCGCTTTGGTGTGCTGCAGCGGGCGGCGCTCTCGCGAACCTCGGGAGAGCGTCCGGCGGACGTCTTGCTGATGACAGCCACGCCCATCCCGCGAACGATGGCCCTGAGTGTTTACGGGGATCTCGATCTCTCGGTCATCGATGAACTCCCACCCAGTCGAAAGCCTGTGACGACGCAGCTCTTCGGAGCTTCGCGACGGGCGGCGGTCTATGCCCGTGTCCGGGAGGAGGTAGAGGCGGGCCGCCAGGCCTATGTGGTCTATCCACTCGTCGAGGAGTCCGAGAAGAGCGACCTCCGCGACGCGACCTCCGCCGCGGAAGAGCTCTCGGCCGGTCCGTTCGCGGACCGGCGGGTCGGCCTCGTGCACGGGCGTATGGGCGCTGCGGACCGCGACGGCGTCATGCGGGGGTTTCGCGATGGCGACTACGACATCCTGGTCGCTACGACGGTGATCGAGGTGGGCATCGACGTGCCCAACGCCAGTGTGATCGTGATCGAACACGCCGAGCGCTTTGGCTTGTCCCAGCTGCACCAGAGGGAGAAGGCTGGCTTCCTCGCTGAGGCCTTGCGGTGACGTGCGGTGGACAGATGTGCGACCGCAAGGTCGCACACCACGACCGACGTGGTTGAGGCAAGACACCTCTGTTACTTTCAGCACCT
>JAPOLW010000784.1 GCA_029976905.1 bacterium
ATCCGGATCGAGCCTCCGGTATCGGTCGCCGTCGCCAGGGGCGCCAGGCCGGCGGCGACGGCCGCGGCGGAGCCGCCCGACGATCCGCCCGGGATGTGTCCCGGCTTCCACGGGTTGTGCGTCGGACCGTAGTGCGGGTTGTTCGTCGTCACGCCGCACGCGAACTCGTGGGTATTGGTCTTTCCGAGGACGATGGCGCCTGCCTCGCGCAGGCGGCGTACCGGCTCGGCGTCGCTTTCCGGGACGTGGTCGGCGAAGACCGCCGACCCGTAGGTGGTGCGGACGCCAGCGGTATCCTGCAGATCCTTGATGGCGACGGGGATGCCGTGCAGGGGCCCCCGGGGGCCCGTTCGGCCCAATTCCTCGGTCAGGGCCGCGGCCTCGGCCCGTGCCCGCTCCGCCGTCACCGTGACGAAGGCGCCCAGAGCGGGGTCGATCGACGCGATGCGGTCGAGATGCGCGTCGACGAGATCGACCGGTGTCACCTCGCCCGAAGCCACGGCCAACTCCAGTTCGAGCAGCCCCATGCGAAAGAGTTCGTTCGACATGCCCTCTAGCTAGTCGAGAAGGAGCTTGGTTGCGATCCGACGGGGTTCGCCCTCGAGACCCTTGTACCGGGCGATGGGGTCGGGCATCGCGTCGAGGGCCAGGCGCAACCGGGTGCGCTGGGCCCCGGTCAGGCTCTCGAAGGGGTAGAGATAGGTCCGGATCAGAAAAAGTCCGGCGCCCTCGGCCGGGAAGGGCACGGTGACCTGGCGCTCCACGCGCAGCCAACCGCGGCCGTCCTCCCGCCAGGGACGGGCGCCGCCTTCCTCGGGATGGTGGTCGAGGGCATCGTCGGCGGTGACCGTCCACACGAAGCGGACGAACGGGCCTCGCTCGATCAACCCCGTCGTCATCGAGGCGGCTTGTCCGGGGCGCTTTGCGAATGCCGGCACCGGGCCGTGGATCTCCTCGAAGGAGCCGCCGAGGATGCGCTCTGGGCGCCAGCCGCTTGGTTGGTCGACGAAGACGGCGATCGCCCGCGCCTCGTCCCGGTCGGACGGGCGCATCAGGACCGTCAGGTCTTCCTGCACCCGCGACGTCAGGTGCGCGTAGTCACGCAAGGGGGCTCCGGAGGGGAGTGCATCGAAGGAACCGCGGCCGGGGTGCTCACGCTCGAGGCGGTCGGACAGCCACGCGAGCACGACCCGGTGGGTACGTCGTTGTGCGGGGGTGGTGGTGAGGACGCCGGCACGGTGCGCCGGTACGCGCGCGCGCGCGCGACGGTAGCGTGGCCACTCGCGATCGAGTTGGAAGAAGTTCCGGTCCGCCGGACCGTTGCCGAAATCGGTGCCGAAGCGGTGGAGTCCGGCTTCGAATCGATACGGGGTCCCGCGGATGGGGAAGTAGAAGGCGGGAGTGGAAAGGTCGGACACGGCGTTTCAGGAGATCGTCGCGAGGCGTTCGAGAAACTGTCCGACCTGCCCCGGATCGTCCAAGCGCAAGGACGCCGCGGTGGCGCGGTCGTCGCGTCCCACGAAGATGCCGGTGCCGCGCGGGCGCAGGACCTCGAAGACGGTCTCGTCCGTGAGATCGTCCCCCAGGTGAATGGGATGCGCGTCGTGGAGGCCGAGCGCATCCAGAAGCCACAGGACCGCCCGACCCTTGTCCCAATCGACGTCCGGGCGAAGCTCG
>JAPOLW010000785.1 GCA_029976905.1 bacterium
TGCCAGGGTATCGGTCCCCCGACGACGCAGGCGCTCCACTTCCTCGTCGAGAAGGCCCAGACCCTTCTCCAACGTTTCCGCGAAGCGCTCTTCCTCCGCCGTGACCGTGGCGCGGATGCGGGCTCCCGCCTCCACGAGTTCGGGATAGGCAACCCCGAGAATGTCGACGGTCCGTTCCGTCACCCGGCCGAGGAAGGGCTCCTCGAGGGACAGGACCCGTCCCTGGCGGGCGGCGCGCCGCAGAAGCCGGCGCAAGACATAACCCCGTCCTTCGTTCGACGGCAGGATACCGTCGGCGATCATCACCGCAACGGCGCGCGCGTGGTCGGCAATCACCCGGAAGGCAATGTCGCTCGCGTCCGCCGAACCCCGGTAGGCTTTCCCCGAGAGGTCTTCGGCCACGGCGATGAGGCCCCGCATGAGATCGCAATCGTAGTTGCCGTCGACACCCTGAAGCAGGGCGGTGACGCGCTCCAGGCCCATGCCCGTATCGACGTGCCGGGCGGGCAACTCACTGAGGCTTCCGTCGGCGAGGCGATCGTTCTGGATGAAGACGAGATTCCAGATCTCCATGTACCGGGCGCACCCGCTGTTCACGCCACAAACGTGCCCCGGAGGCTGATCGCAGTTGCCCGGTCCGCGGTCGACGTGGATCTCCGAGCAGGGGCCACACGGTCCCGTCTCGCCCATCTCCCAGAAGTTGTCCCGGGCGCCGCAGCGGAGCACCCGCTCCGCGGGCAGATCGGTCACGCGAGGCCAGAGGCCCGCCGCCTCGTCGTCGGTCTCGAAGACGGTCGCGTAGAGATCGTCCTTGCGCAGCCCCCAGACGCCGGTCAGCAGCTCCCAGGCCCATTCGATCGCCTCGGCCTTGTAGTAGTCGCCGAAAGACCAGTTCCCGAGCATCTCGAAAAAGGTCTGGTGGTAGACGTCCCGTCCGACCTCGTCGAGATCGTTGTGCTTGCCCGAGATGCGTAGGCACTTCTGCGCGTCGGCCACCCGGGGGGCCGAGGGCGTCTCCACGCCGAGAAAGACGTTCTTGAAGGGCACCATCCCCGCATTGATGAACATGATCGAGGGATCGCTCTCGGGCACGATGCGTGCGCTCGGCACGATCCGGTGGTCGCGTTCGCGGAAGAAGTCGACGAAACTTTGTCGGATCTCGGTGCCCGTCATCGCCGCAACGCTAGCAGAGGCTCGAGGTCGATTCGACGAGGCCCAGCAGGGCCGGGCCGCCGGCGCCCCCATCCGGGAGGCCCGTCGGGACCCCGGGGCCGCGGGCGGACGACCGGGGCGCCCGGCCCGGACTCCACCGGGGCCGCCGCGTCGTCGCGCCAGGCGGCCTACTCGCGCAGGAGAACGTCGAGAGCGAAGCGCAGGCGCTTGAGGACGCGTCCGAGTGCGTTCTCGTGGATGTTGCGGCGCAGGCGGACCAGTAGTTTTCGCTGCAGGGAGTAGCGCAGCGGCGCCTTCCGCTTCCGGGGGCGCCCGCCGACTCCCTCGGCCTCGTCGAGCTGCTCGAGCATCTCTGCCCGCGGATAGCCCAGCGTCTCGAGGTCGCGGGCGGTCGCGCTGATCGCCTGGCGGCTCACGCGCTGGATGCGGGCGATCTCGTGGATCCGCCCGCCCTCGGGGCCGATCAGCGGCAGCACCTGCCCGTGGGACATCTTGAGCCC
>JAPOLW010000786.1 GCA_029976905.1 bacterium
GAGCAGGAGCGCGCACGCAAGGGCGAGATGCTTCATGGACCCAGGGTATGCCAGCAGGCGGCGACGGGTGCACGCGGACGATGGCCCGGGCCCGCACGGGCTCAGGGCCCGGGCGGCATTCCCCCCAGGGCGGGTACGACCATCTCGCGCAGGAAGACCACCCACGCGATGAGCGTCACGTGCAGGACGTCGTTCTCCGAGAACCACGGGCCGCGCCCCTGCTTCCACAGGCGCGGGCCGATGCGGGCGGCCTCGTAGACGAAGAACGCGGCGATGCAGACCAGCAGGCCCGCCCAGGCGCCGAGGAGCAATGCGTCCACCGGGTGGCCTCCGGCGAGCCAGCCGTGCGCGCTGGTGGCGACCAGGAGCACGAAGACCGGGGCCGAGAAGAGGATCATGCGCTCGAACGTGATCCACGAACGCACCGGCCGCAGCGCCCCGAGCAGCACCGAGGCGGCGTAGACGAGGGCCGTTGCCGCGGCGTACGCGACGAGGCCGCGGCGCACCCAGCCGCTCGCGCTCTGATGGGCAACAGCGACAAGCAGAGCGCAGAGACTCGCCTGTTGCAGAACCAGGTAGGCGATCTCCCACCAACTCGTCCACGAGCAGACGGCGCGACCGCTGCACTTGATGTGGAATCCGAACGCCTGGTAGCTCGTGCCCGCGACCACGGCGCCGACGCCCCAGAGGACGAGCCCGACGCCCCACCATCGCAGGACGACGTCGTCGCCGGCGTCCCACAGGCACTCGACGCCGACGGCGACGGTGAGCAGGCCGAGCAGATAGACCCAGAAGCTCGACGAAGGTTGGCTCAGCACCAGGGTGCGCGAGCCCACCCGGATGTCGCGGCACGGTTGCGCGAGGCGCCAGGTCTGCGGTGTCAGCGGTGCGTCCGGGTCGACCAGGTCGCGCAGTCTGTCGAAGGGGCTCGGCACTAGGCGTCGACCGGGGGGGGAATCAGCACGAGCTTACCGACGTGCTTCTTCTCGAGGAAGTCCCGTTGCGCCTGTGCGATGTCGGCCAGGGGGTAGGTTGCGTAGACCAGGGGGTGGATCTCGCCCGCCTCGATGTAGGAGATGAGGTTGGGGAAGACCTCGCGCGCCCACGCCGTGGTGCCGACCAGGGTCAGGTCCTTGAGGTAGAGGTCGCGCAGGTCGAGAGCGACGATCGGTCCGGCAATCGCGCCGCTGGTCGCGTATTTCGCACCCCGCTGCATCACCCGGAGGATCTGCGCAAAGCCGTCGCCGCCGATGCAGTCGACCACCTTGGAGACCGAGGATTCCCCCAACGCCGCCACCAGATCGTCGCCGCGCGCGACGACCCGGTCGGCGCCCAGCGCGAGAACCGCCTCGCGCTTGCTCGGGCCCGCTACCGCGACGATCCCGGCCCCGCGTCGTTTGCACAACTGCACGGCCGCCGAGCCCACCCCGCCGGAGGCACCGGTGATGAGGACGCGATCGTCCTCGCCCACGTCGATCCGGTGCACGAGGTTCTCGGCCGTACCGTAGGCGCACGGTATCGAGCCCAGTTCGGCATCGCTCCACGCGCAGTCGACGACGAAGACTTCCGAAGCGGCGACCTTTACGAATTGCGCGAAGGCGCCGTCGAAGTCCGAGGCCATCCAATGGTTTTCGAGCGAGTCCCAGCCCTGCGTGCGGATGCACGGCCGG
>JAPOLW010000787.1 GCA_029976905.1 bacterium
CCGCTGGCGGCGCTCTTGTTCTGGATGCTCTTTTCGCCGCCCGTGGGGCTCGAGCCAGGATCGGCGGTGCTCTGGTTCGGGGGCACCTTCGCTCTTTTCTTTCTCTTCCAGACCATCGAGGGCGTTCCGGCGGCGGCGCTCGGCGCCGAGTTGACGCCCGACTACAACGAGAGGTCGAGCATCTTCGGGTTGCGCGCTCTCTTCATTGCCCTGGGGACGATGCTCGCGGCCATCGTGCCCGCGCTCCTCACGGGGTGGATCGGCCCGGGCCAGGAACGGGTGATCTTCTCACGCATGGCCCTGGTGTACGGCGGCGTCTGGATGATTCTGATGTTCGTGATGCTCGCCGTCGTGTCCGAGCATCGCGAGTACGCGGAGCGTCCGTCCAATCCGTTGGTGCCCGGGGTACGCCGGGCGCTGCGCAACCGGCCGTTTGCGATCCTGTTGCTCTCCGCGATCGTCGGTGCGGTGCCCGCGGCCGTGCCCGCCGTCTTGATGCCGTACTTCGTGCGCTACGTGCTCCAACCCGACGACCCGACGACGTGGACGGGGACGTTTCTCTTCCTCTACCTCGCCACCGGGCTCCTCTTCGTGCCCTTGTGGCTCTGGGTGTCGCGGCGCTTCGGGAAATTGCGCGCCTTCGTGGGGGCGTCGGCGGTAGGAGTCGGCGCCAGTGTGGGGTTCTTTCTCGCCGGGCCCGGCGACCTCGTTCTGGCTTCGGTCATCTACGTGGTGAGCGGGACGCAGGCGATGGCGGGTACCTTCCTGGTGCCGGCAATGGCCGCCGATGTGATCGACTATGACGAATTGCGCACCGGATTGCGTCGGGAGGCCCAATATACGTCCTTCTGGTCGATCATCCCGAAATTGGTCGCGATCCCGGGCTATTCGGTGCCACTCGCGATCCTGGCGGCGGTGGGATACGTGCCCAACGAGACGCAGACGACCGAGGTTCAGTGGACGATTCGCTTTCTCTACTCCCTCTTTCCGGCGGCCTTCTATGTGACCGCTCTCTCGATCATGTGGCGCTACCCCATTTCCGACGAGGTGCATCTGCGGATCCAGGAAGGAATCGCCGCACACGGACGTGGCGAGCCTGCGGTCGATCCCCTGACCGGGACCGTCGTCGAAGCCCACAGGCACAGTAGCGGAGACGTCGAGAAGGAGTGGTTCCTCGACCACTTTTCACCTGCGGAGCTCCGGCTGGCCATGCCCCGGGGAAGCGCCAGCGTTTTGCCGCGCGTTCTGCGGGCCGCGGGTCTTTGCCTGGGCCTGGCGATCGTCTCGGCGGTGATGGCGATTGCCGGTGTCGAGTCCCTGGACGCACGGCCGCATCCGCTCACGGTCCTCGGCGTGGTGGTTGCCGGGCTTTCGCTCAGCGGTTTCGTCTTCCATGCCCTGCGAGTCCAGCCAGCGCGGCGCCTCGCGCGCGAGGCGCCGGATGCACAGTCGATCGAAGCCCATCTGGCGACCTCCTCCTGAGCCCCCGAGGGCTGCTCCCGGTGGAGGCATGATGGTCGGTGGGTCGGGGAGGGGGCGATGGCTCCGCGGCGCATCTCGACAGGCCCGGACGGCTTCGATAGGGTCCGCGCGGTCGTGAGGGTTCTCGAGTCGCGGGTCGACATCCGCTCGGCGCGCCATACCGGCAACCGTACCGTGTACGAAGAGCG
>JAPOLW010000788.1 GCA_029976905.1 bacterium
CACGGCCGAGGTGCCGGGGCTCGGCGTCATCGCGCTGCACGTCGGCGCGGTCGAGCGCTAGGCCCTCCCGCGCCGACGACGCGCCCCCCCGACCGACCGCCCTAGACGAGCGACTCGCGCCAGGCGGCGTGCAGCTGCGCGAACTTCCCCGACCCCGCGATGAGCTCGGCCGGCGTGCCGTCCTCGATGACCTCGCCGTGCTCCATGACGAGCACACGGTCGGCGATCGCGACCGTCGAGAGCCGGTGGGCGATGATGAGTAGGGTCCGATCTCGTCCGAAATCCATGATGGCGTGATGGATGGCCTGCTCGGTCCGATTGTCCAGCGAGCTGGTGGCCTCGTCGAGAACCAGGATCTCCGGGTCGCGCAGCATCGCGCGCGCGATGGCCAGGCGTTGCCTCTGTCCGCCCGAGAGCTGCATGCCACGGTCACCGATGATCGTATCGTACCCCCGGGCGAGCGCTTCGATGAATTCGTGCGCGCCGGCGCGTCGTGCTGCCGCGATGATCTGTTCGTCGGAGACCGGTCCCTCGAGGCCGAAGGCGATGTTGTTTCGCACCGTGTCGTGGAAGAGGAAGGTCTCCTGGCCTACGATTCCGATCTTTTGTCGGTAGGACGCGAGACGGAGGTCTGCGAGCGGCATCCCGTCGATCCGGATCTCCCCCTCGTCGGGGTCGTGGAAGCGCAGGAGGAGGTCGACGAGTGTCGACTTCCCGGATCCTGATCGGCCGACGATCGCGGTCGTGCTGCCCTTCTCGATTTCGAGGTCGAGATCCCGCAGCGCGAAGGTGGCGCCGGGTGCGTAGGCGAAGGAAACCTTGTGCAGCGAGAGACCTCGTTCCAGCCGGTGGAAGGGCTGCGTGCCGTCCACGAGAAATCTTTTGTCCTCGACGTGCAGGATTTCGTGAAGGCGATCTAGAGCGGGAAGGTCCGAGACGATCTTGGTTCGCCTGAGGTTGATCAGGCGAGCCAGCGGAACCAGGCGCGTGATGACGTACATGAAGGGAAGAAGCCGCGCGACGAGTTGGCCCCGATCGGGCTCGAAAAGAAACGCCGCGCAAAAGAGAAGGGCGCCGATTGCGCTGGCGCCCAGAACGTCGGTGATGAAGCCAACGGTCGTCGATTGGAAGACGATCGTGGCATGGACGTGTCGCGATCGGTCGATGAGTTCCTCGAGGATCGACCGGATCTGCGCCTCCCGCGTGTAGGCCTGAATCAGTTGGATGCCGCCCAGGGCTTCCTGAATTCGATGGTTGGTCTCGAGGCGGAGGTCGATGTACGTCTTGCTCGCCCGGGCGAGCCCTCGCACGTAGCGACGCAAAAGGATGAGGCAGACGGTGCCGAGCGCGATGGCAACCAGGGTGAGCTGCCACGAGAGCACGAAGAGAAGACCGACGAGTACGGTGGACGTGGTGACCAGGGCCAGGATGTTCACGAGATGGAAAACGAGGTCCTGGACCTGGATCGGGAATTCGTTCGCGATGGCGATCGTCTCGCCGAGCCTCTTGCGGCGGTGGAAGGAGAGACCTGCGGACATCAATACCCGGATCACGGAGGTGCGCAGCTCCGCCGCGATCTGGGTGGACAGTCGCGCACCGAGCCAGGCGGCCAAGACCCCGGTGGCGTTCTTCAGGGTGATCGCGAAAATCACCAGGAGAACGGCGAC
>JAPOLW010000789.1 GCA_029976905.1 bacterium
GACCGTCAAGCGGGTGCCCGGGGGCCGGATGTCGAACTGGATGAACGACGAACTCACGGCGGGTCGCACGATCGACGTGTTGTGCCCGAACGGGTCGTTCGTGCTGGTCGAGAGCGGCGACCCGGTGGTCGCCTTCGCCGCCGGCAGTGGCATTACGCCGATCCTCTCGATCGTGAAGACGGCTCTGGCCACGACCCGACGTCGGGTCCGATTGGTGTACGCCAACCGCGATGCGCCGAGCATCCTCTTCGCCGCCGAACTCGAGCGTCTGCAGGCCTCCGCGCCCGGCCGGCTCGACGTGCATCATCACCTCGACGCCGAGGGCGGATTTCTCGATGCCCGCGCCTGTGCGCACCTGGTCGGCGAGGACGTGGCCGCGGACTTCTATGTCTGTGGTCCGGCGCCCTTCATGGCTGTCGTAGAGGCTGGACTCGTTTCGCGCGGCGTGGAGGGAAGCCGGATCCGGGTCGAGCATTTCGAAGCGGACGAGAGCGACGGCGCGGACGAAGAGCCCATCGCCTCGGCCACCGCGTCGCTGGTCGTCCGTTTGCAGGGTCGCGAGACGACGATGGTCTATCACCAGGGCGACACGATCCTCGCGGCCGCGCGGCGTGGCGGCCTGCGCCCTCCGTTTTCGTGCGAGTCGGGGCATTGCGCTTCCTGCATGGCCCGCCTCGAGGCCGGGCGGGCCACCATGCGCGTCAACGACGCGCTCACCCCCGAGGAGATAGAAGAGGGGTGGGTCCTGACCTGCCAGGCGTATCCCACCAGCTCCGAGGTGGTCGTGGACTACGACGCGTGAATGCGGGCCATGCGTTGCAGGCAGGCGAAAACGAGCTTCTCCGCCGAGGGCAGCCGTCTTGTGATCCGGGTCTGCTTCGTCCATAGTCCGACGATGGCGAAGCCAGGCGTCGCGGTGGCGGCGCGCGCGCGGGCCGTTCCCACGCCCTCGGCCCTCGGAGGCCATCGGCGGTGACGTCGCCGCCGGAAGAGAAGGCACCGGCCTGGCGCCAGCGCGCCGTGCTCCGTGGTCTCAGTGCAGCCCGTTCGCGGGCGGAGGCGCGGGTGCAGAAATACCTGGACGCGGCGTTCGAGCTCATGGACGAGAAGGGCACGACCGACTTCACGATCCAGGAGGTCATCGACCGCTCCAGGCAGTCATTGCGCGGCTTCTATCAGTACTTCGACGGCAAGGACGAGTTGCTCCTCGCCTTGTTCGAGGAAAGCATCGCGGAGTTCCTCGCCGACGTCCGCAAGGCCCTCGCGCCGGGCGCCGATCCCATGCAGAGGCTGCGCAGCTTCACGATCCGTCTGCACGAATGGTGCGAGCCGAGGGATTCTCCGCGCCGACGCGGACGCCACAACCGTGTGCCGATCTCGGAGTTCTCGCTGCAGATCTCCGTGCGCGAGCCCGACCGCGTGCGCGAGGCGATGGCGCCGATCTTCGCCATGCTGGTCAAACTGGTCGAGGAGGCGGTGGCCACCGGTGCCATCGAGGTGGCCGATACCCGCCGGGCGGCGCTGTTGATCCAGCAGACGGTGATGTGCGGTTGGGTGGCGAATCGGCTGGTACGCAATCCCCGCAACCGGATCCGCGCGCAGGAGGCCTGGGAATTCTGTCTGCACGGTCTCGCCGGGGCGTGAGGGTTCTGGCGGTCGCGTGAC
>JAPOLW010000078.1 GCA_029976905.1 bacterium
CTGCGGTTCGCCCCCGGATCTCGAGCGACCGATAGCTTCCCGCCACCACGCCCGCCGCAGCACGAGGCCTGCCCAGGGTTTGCGCGACGTCGAGAGGGGCCGTTCGCTCCCGGGAGCACCCGATCCCATTCAGACGATCGCGGTAGGCGAGCAGACCGGCCCGACCATCGACCGTGCGAAAGGTCACCACCGCTTCCGGCGGCACGGCCCCCTGGATCGGCACGAAGAAGAATCGCCGTTCCTCCGGCTCCGCGAGGCGGAACGGGGTCGGCCAATGGAGTTGGACACCCGCGAGGACCCCGCTGCCCGGCGACCGCGCAGCGTCGGCCTCGAGAGATTGCAGCAACGAGGCAAGGCGCGCCGTGTCGATGAAATCCGAATCCTGCCCGAACGACGCGAGCCGTGGGGTGACCAGCGCCCCGGGGGCGATCCCGTCCGCAGCGCCGGGCACCGCCCGCGCACGCAGGGCGGCGCGCTCCGACGCGGAGATGCCTTCGACGACCAGCGCCCAGCGCCTCGCCGGCCGCAGGGCAACCAAAGGCCGCACCGAGAGCGTGTGGCGGTCGGGTCCGACCAGGACCGCCGCGGGAACCGCACCCGCCGGCGCCAGCGCCGGACAGGGACCACCCTGCGAGGCAGCGCGAGCACTTGCCAGACGCAAGACGGCATCGACGACCTCGGTCGCAACGGTGCGAGCACTCGCGCGCGTGAACCGATCGCCACGTGAGGTGGCATCGAGCAGAGGCCGGTCGAGTGCGCCGAGCACCCGCGCGCACCGGGCGAGCGCTTCCCCGTGGCAGTCGACCAGCGCCCCTTCCAGGTCTTCGCAGGCGGTAAGGTTCGCGATGCGATCGGCCCCGAGCCCCAGTGCGGGCCCCTTCGTGCGCACCGAATCGACGGCCTCTGCGACCCGCGCAGCGAGCGCCGCCGTGGAATCCTGGGGGGGCGGGTCCTGACCCGCCGTGGCCGGGCTCGCGAGCAGCAGCATCATCGCGAGCGCGCCGGGTCGGGACATCGGTTCGAACCTACGTCCGGGCCACCCAGGTTGGCAAATCGAGAGCCCGTCGCGCCCGCGCAAGCGACGCGCAGGTCGGTCGGCCGCCTGGGAAGCCGGGGGACCTCTGCTTGGCTGGGTTCGAGGTCTCGCGGCCAGCACCTTCCTTCCCAGATCTACGAAGGAAAGGCGCCAACGCGTCCCGGGCGTGCGAATCTGGGAACCTGCGTCCCACTGGGTGAAACAAGGAATACCCATTTCCGCGGGATGGGAGCGAAGGCCAGTGGCATGGATCCTGCTCCCCTCCTGAGGCATACATGCTCGCGGAAGCGGGATTCCCCTCTCGCGGGCCGAAAACCGCCCGAGGCGCCAAATAGAGTAGAAGTCCGGACGCACGCTGTGATACTGGTAGTTCCTGAGAAACTGCCGTCTTGTCCCGAATCCGATGTTTCTCGGGACGCCGGTGGGACGAACCAGGAACGGAGTTACCCCTGGGAAAACCCTAGTTTTGAAATCGAGAAAACCCGAGCAAGCCTGAAAACACCGTTCGACCCGCGATCGAAAACTGATGACCCCAACAGACGTCACGGTCCAGATACAACGACGTCGAGAACCTGAGCCCCAACCAAGGACCAAAGGAGAACACGATGGACCGGAAGCAAGTTTGGAAACATGGCCTGGTGATTGCCCTGGGCGTTGCCGGCCTGGGACTCGCCGCCGCACCGGCGCAAGCGCAACCCGTCGGTTGCAGCGCCGCTACGAACAACACCCCGGTCTACTGCGGTGACGATACCGACGTCGGCTGGGGTACGTCGACCTGCAATCCGAACGACATCCAATGGGGCGACCCGTCGGTGCCGACCACCGCCGACACCGTGACGATCACCATCGAGGTCGCAAATGCGTCCCTCTTCAGCTGGCCCGGCCCGCCCGCACCGCCGCCGAACGCTCCGCCCGAGGGGCAGCTGACGGCCGGCTCGACGATCAAGGTCTTCTACGCGTGCGCGTTCCCAGGCTCCCCCGCCTGCCTGGCCGGCTCGGAGTATGCGAACTGGCTGATCTTCGATTCGGTGGCCAACAATCATCCCAATGTCTCCTTCGCGGACGATGGCAACGGCTATTCGGGCACCCTCACCATCAACAACAACATCCCGTTCGCGCAGGGCGACCCCGCCCCACTCAAGCTCATCCGCCTGAACCTCACCGCCGGAAACGCGACCACGGCAACGCCTGCCGGGCCGGTCGTCCCCGGTTCCATCATCCAGGCCCTATCGGGACAAGGGGCGAACGACACGAGTGAATCGATGTTCCAGCTCACCGACTCCGCGTGCCCGATTCCTGGGCTCACCGGTGGCGGCCAGGGCACGACGAACGGCCAGTTCGCAGCCCCTCCTCCGGGAACGGACGACTGCATCGACATCGCCGCGCACCGCAACAAGCAGGTCATCCTGGGTACGTTGCCCCTGCCCGGCCCGCAGGTCGGACGCGGCCGCGTCGCCATCGAGACCGGCGACAATGCGACGCCCTTCGATCGTGAGTGCAGCGACGGCTGGCAGATCTGTTACGACAATTCGGTCGGCGGTCTGTGGTGCAGCACCCCGGCCGTGGTCCTCTCGAGCTCCAAGGCCGACCCGCGCTGTATGGTGCACAAAAGCAATAGCCCGAGCGATGAACTCAAGTTCATGCGCGTCTGCAAGAAGAGCAAGGTCCCCGGTGACTTCAACGTCAACTGGAAGGTCGAGGGCACCATCCAGCCCATCCTGCAGGATGCGGTCATGGACATCGTGATCCGGGCCTGCGGAACCGACTACCGCGGACCGCAGCCGCCCAAGCACCCCGACGATCCCACCTGGCGGATCAAGCCGGGCCGCTGGCAGCTGCCGTTCTCGGCCTGGTCGGCTCCTTAGACCGAACGACCTGAGATCGTTTCCCCCAAAAGGGGGGTCGGGCATGGCCCGGCCCCCCTTTTTCGTGCCGGAGGGAGCCCCGCGAGACCCACGGCCCACGGCCAGGCCAACGCGGTTTGCGACCAAAGGCGACCCGGGGGCGTTCGACCCGCGCACCGGCCGCTCCATCGTCCCCGCCTGGCTCTGCGGGCGCACGGTTCCCCGAAACGGCGTCGGCCTTTGTTCACCGGCTTTTGTTCACCCGCGGCTCCATCGTCCCCGCCTAGATCTGCGGGCGCACGAGGGGAGCGAGCCCGCGCTCGACGCGGCCACGCGGGTCGATGCGGTGCAGCACACCGAGTACGAATTCGATGACCTGCTCGCGCGCGAGGTCGAGCCCCCCGGGCATCGAGGCGGCGACCTGTTCCTCCAGATCGCGCGCACAGGCCCGGGGCGGCAGCGCGCGCACCAGCGCAGGCTCCACCGCGCGAACCTCGACGTCGCCGAGCACCTCGGCGAACAGCCGTTGCGCACGGGCACGGTGGTAGGGATGTGTGACCACGGTCACGCCACCCAGCCCGTGGGCCCGCGCGAGAACGCGCACCGCCCGCGCCTCGAGCAGAGTGCAATTCGACCACGAGCGCGCCAGGATCCGCTCTGACGGCACCCCCAGTTCCGCGAGTCGTCGGGCGACCCGTTGGGCATCGGGCACCCCCCCGGGAGCATCCCGGGCCCCGACCGCCACGACGGGTTTCGGGGCGACCGCCGCATGCCACAACGCCGCCGCGACCGCGGTCCGGGCGAGCAGTTGAAGGCTCTCGCGGCGCCGTCCGCGCGCCTTGCCGAGAACCACGATCGCCGGACGCTCGCTCCCCCCCGTGACCGCGCCCCAGCACGGACCGCTTGCGCTCCCTCCCCGGGTCGGTGTCAGCGACGCCGCCATTGCCCGGGGTCGCGTCCGAGCTTTTCGAGCCGTTGGGTCACCGGAATGGGCGGCGGCGGCATCTCGCCCCGGCGGATCGTGGCGACGTGCTCTCCATCCTCCGCCCAGACGTGGCAGGTATTCAGGTTACCGGCGAACATCGCGCCGAAGGGATCGGTGCCGCCGGACGAGGACGCGTCGTCGGGTGCGGCGCCCTCCGCTCCCGCGACGGCCGCCGCAGGAGCGCGCCTGCGGCGTACGTTGACCGACCAGAGGCTCTGCACGACGGCCGGCGCCATCGCCTGCAGGAGTGCGGTCGTATGCGTGCAGCCGCGCGGCCCGCCAAAGAGTTCGCGCACCTTGTGGGTGAACCCCCGCGCAATCGGGAGGCCCACCAGAGCGTCGTAGTGGTCGGCGATGTGCGGACAGCTCGCCGTCGGGTGGGTCTCGAAGACCACGTCCACCGCCGTGATCTTCAGGTCGCCGAGCGAAACCCGCAGCTCGACGTGCATCTCGTGGATGTCGAGGGTCTCGGGGTCCCCATCCACGTACAGGCCCGCCGGCTTGGTGTCGCGCACCGCGCCGCGAACGAGTAGCTCGCTCTCCGAGACCAGGTAGACGCGGGTCTCGTAGGCGCGGGTATGGATCCGTTCGAGGTCTTCGTCGGGCGGCAATAGGTCGGCCATGAGGATTTGCTAGCCGCCCGCGGCGTGTGGTTCCAGACCCGCGGCACCCCGACGCCTAGCGGATGCTCCAGCCGTTGTTCCGGGGGGTCCACTGCTGCGACGCGAATCCCTCGTCGTCGCCGATGCGCCATTCCATGGTCAACCCGCCCTCGTCCGCCGCATCGAGATTGGTCTTCGCACGCAGGCCGACGGACCAGCCGAGCACGGGGTGGCGCACGAGCTTGAGCTTCTTGATGCCGCCGACGGCGGCGCCTTTGCGCGGCCTGTACTGGTACCGGGCCGAATTCTTCTTCTCGATCAGGCCGGCCGGCAGCAGCACCCGGTACACGACGCTGTCGTCGTCGCTGAGAGTCAGCTCGAACTCTTCGGTATCCGGGTCGATCAACACCTCGCCGGGGATGGTCAGGTCCAGGCTGAGGACGTCCGCGTCGTCACCGACCGGCCTCGACTTGCGGATGCGCCCCTTGCGCACGCGGCCGTTCGCCCCTCCTCCGTTGCCTTCCGAGCCCGATCCCGGCGACAGATCGATCACCGAGACGACATTGCCGTAGGGAACCAGGCCCCCGAAGGCCTTCTCTTCGACGTGGCGGCAATCGTCGACGACCACGTCCGTCGCCTGATTGCCATACGATCCGAGAAACTCGAAGCAGGTGCTCGCGTCGATCGACCCGCCCACGATCGTGTGGTTGCGCGGATGGAACCAGACACCCTCCTGCTCCTGGGCCTCGAAGACGTAGCCCCCGGCGAGCAGAACGTTCTCCTCGAAGTGGTTCTCGAAGGAGTCGCCGCGCACCAGGATCGGGCGGTCCTCTACCCGGTTACGCCGCAGGATGTTTCCCCAGCTATTCTTGACGTAGATCCCCGCGGCCTTGGCGCTTCCCAGAACGTTGTCTTCCACGACGTTGCCGGTCGTCCCGAGAAGATAGACGTTCTCCGCGTCGTTGGCGTAGATCTGGTTGTTGCGCACAGCCGATCCCGTCGTGCCCGAGCCGAGGTGGATGCCCTCGTCCTCGTTGTCGCGCACCTCGTTGCCGTCGATCACCGTCCCCGACGCACCGCTGCCGACCCAGATGCCGTGACGGTTGGAGAAGACGACGTTCGTGCTCACCTCGGCCGACGTCGCTCCCTCCAGGCGAATCCCGTCACCAAAATTCCGCACCCGACAGTTGCGAACGACGGTGCCGTCCCCCTCGACCACGACGCCCGCAAACGTCGTATTGTCACCCGGGCCGCTGATCTGATGATCGGCGCAGTCGAGAATCCCGCCCTGCAGGACGAGCCCATTGCCATCGCACCCGTCGAGATGCCCGGACAGCACGACCGAAGCAACCACCCGGTCGCCGCACTGGCAGGGGAGCGCGCCTCCACACTCCCCGGCGATGGCTGCTTTGCCGACGAGCGACGTGCACGCCAGGGCGAGGAGGAGTGCGACGCCGGGGCGGCGCAAGATCGTGCGTTTTCTCATGGGGGTCCTTCGGGCAGGCGACCCAGGGTCGAGACCGGGGCGAGCGGGCGCCAGCGGCTCGATCATCCCGCACCGCATGGCTGGGCACAAGGCGAAAACTCGCCCGGACCCGATGCGGAAGCCGCCTCGCCCGCTCCGCCCGGGGGCCGCGGGGGACCCTTCTCAGGCGTAGACGACCCGCAGGAAGGCGGCCGAACCCAGGGCGGTTCCGACGGCAACGATGCTTGCGAGCCAACAAAGGGCCTCAAATCGAGGCGCCGGAAGTGTACGACCGATGCGTTCGAGGCCGAGAGCCGCCAGGCCGGCCAGGGCCGCGCTGCTCGGCAGCAGATAACGACCCTGCGGTTGCCAGTCGATGCCGACCAGATAGAGCACCAGCAGAACGACGTTGGTCGCGACGATCGCCGTCAAGAGACGACCCGGCCGGCACGGATCGCCCGCTCGCCAGCTACGCTCCGCGCCGAGAACGGCAAGGCCCGTCGGTAGAAGGAAGGCCACATAGGCGGGCCCTGGAAGGGGGAGGTTGAACCACCCGAACTTGGCCCAGAAGCCGACCCAGACCGAGACCATCCACCACGGCTCCGAGAAGAGGCGTCCGGCCCCCGGACCACCGGACCAACCCGTGGGCGGACGCAGAAGGACTCCACCGGTGCGATGTATCTCGAGCCCCAACCACGAGAGCGTGAGAAAGAGTCCCGGCAGCAGGAGAGCGGGGAAGATGCGCCGTGGCGAGGTGTGCCGGGATTCCACCAGAAGCACGGCGATCGCCGGAGCGACAAGGACGGCCGAAGACTTGGTCCACAACGCGAGACCCGCGAACGTGGATGTCGCCAGGGCCCCGAGAACCGTCGTCCGTCGCGCCATCGAAACGATGCCGGCCGTCGCCACGCCGGCGAGCGCCGTGACCGCCATGTCGTTTCCCACGGTCGACCCGGCGAAGAGGATCTGGGGAGAGAGCGCAAAAGGCAGGCCGGCCGCGCACGCCACCCGCGGCGATACGCCGAGTCCCCGGCAGGTCGCTACGATGGACACGACGGCCACGACGAGCCACGACAGATTCGTCGCGCGCGCGAGACGAAGACCGCGCGCCACCGCGCGGCTCTCGTCCGTCGGCTCGGCGGGAAGAAAGGCCCGGCGCCCTCGTTGAAAGGCGAAGGCGGGATCCAGGCGAAGACGCGGGGAGATGCGCTGCACGCCACCGGCCCGGAGGACGGCGGCGGTCACGACGTAGGCGAGCGGCGGCTGCCACGCTTCGTACGTCGGCCCCGACGTCGGGTCGTCGACATCGGGTAGTCCGTGGCCCGCGAGCAGCCAATCGACGTACGCCGTATGTCCATGTTCATCGGGCGCCTCGACCGGAGGCACCCAGACGATCATCACCACCGCGCAGGCCAGAGCGACGGCGATCGCGACGAACGTCATCGCGCACCATCCCGGAGACCACCGATCCGCCCCCGTCACGACGGGGCTCCGGAAGCCCGGCGCAGGTGCGCCCGGCGGTGCGGGGACGAACGAGGCACGAGCGTCTTTCGCACGAGGATCGTCTTCGGTCGAGCGAGCCGCCCACGGACGCCTCGCGGAGCGCCCTCTCCCCTCCCCGAACCGCCCGGCGGCGCCGTTCCGGCACGCCCGCGCGGCGCTCAAAGCCGCGCGACGAACTCTGCCAGCGCCGCCGAGAAGGTCTGCGGCCCGAAGCTCTCGATCCGCTGACGCTGCCGGGCCAGAACGCGCGCGCGCAACGCGTCGTCGTCGAGGAGTCGACGCACCGCCTCCGCACCGCGGGGCACATTGCGGCCGTGCAGCAGGACACCGGCGCCCCCCAGCGTCTGCGCCGTGGCGCCGGCGGCGCGAGCCACGACGGGGAGATCGTGTAGCATCGCCTCGAGGAGCGGAACGCAAAACCCTTCGTGCTCACTCATGCAGAGGAAGACGTCCGCGACCCGGTAGTAGGCGGCCAATTCGGAAAAGGACACCTTGCCCGCGAAGACCACGTGCGTGGCGACACCGAGCGAGGCGGCAACGTCGATCAGATCCTTGCGATAGTCGTCGATCTCGGGGGCTGCGCCAACCAGGAGGAGGCGCGAGACCGGGTCGACGAAGCGGTGATACCAGGCGAAGATGCGGATCACGTCCTCCTGGCGCTTATTGGGGGACAAGCGCCCCACGAAGAGGAAATTCTTGCGGCCATCGGAGAAGCGACGCAGCACGGCCGGGTCCGGTGCGACGTTGCGGAAGGCGTCGAGGTCGATCGGAAGCGGCAGGAGTTCCACGTCGCGAAACCCGGACGCGACGAGTTCGGCACGATTGTAGTCCGACACCGTGAGCGGAAGATCGACCAACTCTTTGAGCGACGCGAGCGCGGCGCGGGCCCGCACGGAAGAGGCCGCCAATTCCTCCCGGTAGGGCGCGAAGTACGAAGCCGGCGTCACGTTGTGATAGACCAACGCCAGGCGACCGGGAAGGTTTCGCAATCGCGCCTCGATCTGCTCGGACCAGAACGCGTGGTGGTAGATCGTGACCGCGTCGGTGCTCGACGAGAGCTCGTCCAGCGCCCGCAGGGGCGCCGTCGCCTGCGGGTGGCGGCGCGGCGCGAAGAGGTCGGAGTCGTGGCCCCACGCACGCAGCTGGCGCTGGATCGCGAGGGCCTGATTGGCCACCGCGTCACCGTATTCGAGACTCGCGAGCAGCTGGTGGATCTGCATGACGAAGCGGCGCGCCTCAGACGCCCGCGTCCCGCCGTGCCCGGCGCAACGACTCGTCGACCAGAGCCTGAGCGTTTGTGTCCATCCACTCCCGTTCGGCGGCAAGCAGCGCCGTGAGTCGGTCGAGCACCCGATCGAGCGCCTCGTGGACCTCTTTCTGCTGATCGAGGTGCCGCTGGACCAATTTGCGCAGGCCCGACTTGACCAATCGCTCCAGAGCGCCGCGAAGACCCGTGCGCGTCGACGACACCGTGCCGAAGTTTTCCATGGTTCCGCGCAGGCCCTCGATCGCCTCGAGCAGGGCGGCGACCTCGGGGGCAAGGGCATCGCTGTGGACGAGGGAGAGCGGCGGCGTTCCGGTTGCCGCGAAGCGGACCCCGGCATCGAGCGACGCAAGGTCGGCAGCGGCACGCTCCTCCTCCCCGGGCCATTCGACCTCGCCCGGGACGCGGCTCTTGTCGCGATGCTCCGCCATCCTCCCCAACGGGTTGGAGCACAACCGCGGGCCCGGCTCTAGCCCGGGCCCACGACGACCCCCGGGAAGCCGGGCGCCGGGCCCGGGCCGGGGCGGCCGCGACTGCCGCCCCTTTAGGCCGTGGCGGCGCCGTCGATGAGGATGTGCTCGCCGTTTACGTGCCGGGCGTCGTCCGAGGCCAGGTAGGCGATCGCGGCGGCGATCACCTCGGGGCCGGCCTGGCCGGTGAGGGCCATGCTGCGTTGCAGGAGTTTGTAGTCGGCATCCTCGGGAAGCCCGGGCGGCACCGACATGGGCGTGTCGATGGAACCGGGTGCGACCGCATTCACCCGCAAGCCGCGCGGGCCGTACTCGACCGCGAGCATCCGGGAGAGGGAGAGGACACCGCCCTTCGAGGCCGCATACGCCGCCGCGTACGGCGTCGTCCGGAAGGAGATCGCCGACGCCGCGTTCACGATGTTTCCCTTCGATTCGAGAAGCGCGGGCAGCGCCGCCTGGCACATGTAGAAGGTGCCCGAGAGATTCACGTCGAGCACGCGCTGCCACTGCTCGGGCGGGAATTCCGCGGTATGCCCCATGCGCAGGATCCCGGCCATGTTCACCAGGGCGTCGAGGCGTCCGAAGTGCTCGAGGCACGCCGCGACGGCCTTCTGGCACTGCGCGACGCGACTCACGTCGCACGGGTGTGCGATCCCTTCACCACCAACGTCGCCCGCCCGCTGTGCCGACGCCACGAGGGCGTCTTCGACCACGTCCACGCACAGAAGACGGCCCCCCTCGCTCGCGATCCGTTCCACCGCGGCGCGGCCGATGCCCGATGCCGCGCCCGTGACCAGGACGACCTTATTGTCGAAGCGTTTCATCCCCCCACCATACGAGACCCGACCGGGCGCCGTCACGCCGACTCCGAGGCGGCGCCGACCCGACCGATTTGCGTCACCCCGTGCAGGAAGAGCGCGGCGGTAGCGCCGGCCCGGCCCCGGAAGAGCGGTCGGGGAAGCAGCGTCGCCGCCAGACGTCGAAGCGGTTCGCCCCACCACGCACGGCTCAGGAGAATCCGCGGCGGCTGCGCCTGCAAGGCCTGGATCGTGCGCACCTCGGGAAGACGCTCGCTCTCGACCGCGGCACACGCGGCGTCGAGCGCACCGCCGTCGGGCACCGGTGCCGCCAGGAGGGGGCCGAGGCGGGCGTCGGCAACGACCGCGTCCCGCAGGGCGATGTTGATGCCCTGCCCGCCCACCGGCGACATCGTATGGGCTGCATCCCCAAGAACCAGAAGGCCGGGCGCGCTCCAGCGCAAGACGCAATCGCTCTCCACGTCGAGAAGGAAGGGCCGCTCCACCACGTCGCGATGCGCCCGCAGGTGTGTCGCGAGATCCGGGGTGACGTGTGCCGCCATCTCGTCCACCCACTGGCCGATGCCACGGGCACGCAAGGCCCCGAAGGTTCCTTTGAGAATGACCCAACCGATCTGCAACATCCCGCCCCACGTCGGGTAGGCGATCAAAAGGTGCCCGCGGCCCGCGTAGCCGCGCACACCCCACCCACCGTCGGGTCGGGGCACCTTGCACCACACGATGTCCATCGGCGGGCTGGCCTCGCGGGCCGTCAACCCGGCCTTCCGGCGCACCGCCGAGTTGCGCCCATCGGCGCCGATGACGAGATCCGCGCGCAATTCCTCCTCGCGATCGCCGACGCGCATCCGCACCCCGACGCAACGTCCGTCCCCGTGCAGAAGGTCGGTGACCAGAGCGCCGCGGATCAGTCGAAAGGAATCGGTCGCCGCGGCCTCCTCGACGAGCATTTCCAGGAGGGCTGGCTGCGAGACCGCGACGATGCGCGCGCCCCCCTCCCCTGCGGAATCGAGGTCGAGGCCAAAGACGTGTCGCCGATCGAGGTAGAAATCCATGCGCTCTTGCGTGCACCCGGGGAGGTCTGCGAACCGCCCCGCGAGGCCCATCTCTTCGAGCACTCCGAC
>JAPOLW010000790.1 GCA_029976905.1 bacterium
CTCGTGCCAGTCACGAAGCGCCCCCGCGCACGCGCTCGAGAGAGGCGAGGAATCCCGGATCGGAGACTGCCATGACCCCGGCCCCGCGGATCCGGACGGGACGGCGCGCGACCAGGGCGGCGACGGCGAACGCCATCGCGATCCGGTGGTCCCCGCATGCGTCGACCGCTCCACCGGCGAGTTCCGCTCCTCCCCGCACGATCATGCCATCGGCCGACTCTTCTACGTCGACCCCGAGGTCGCCGAGTCCCGCGGCCATGGCGGCGATTCGGTCGCTTTCCTTGACACGTAATTCCGCCCCATCGGCAAATCGCGTCTGCCCATGGGCGACGGCCGCGGCAACCGCGAGGGCCGGAAACTCGTCGATCGCCCGAAGCATCGTCTCCCCGACGACCTCGATCCCCCGCAGTTCGGAGGCTTCCACCACGAGGTCGGCAACCGGCTCGCGGCCGGCGGGGGGGCGCCTGCGGATCTCGATGCGCGCACCCATCGCCAGCAGCACGTCGAGGGCGCCGGTGCGGGTCGGGTTCATCGAGACCCCCCGCAACTCGAGGCGCGAGCCAGGTACGATCGAGCCGGCCACGAGCCAGAAGGCGGCCGCGCTGGGGTCACCAGGGACATCGACCGATGCCGCCCGCAGGACGGCGGGCCCCCGCACCCGGGAGGTCCGGGCGTCGGGGCGTTCCACCTCGACGCCGAACATCGGTAGAAGCCTCTCGGTATGGTCCCGCGAGGTCGCCGGCTCGACGACCGTCGTCTTCCCCTGCGCCTGAAGGCCTGCCAGGAGAACCGCCGTCTTCACCTGCGCGCTGGCGACGTCCAGCTCCACGCGTCCAGCGCGCAAGCGTCCCGGGCCGATCCGCACCGGAGGACACCCGTCGGTCGTCTCGATCACGGCGCCCAGCGAGCGCAGCGGGGCCGCGACCCGCTCCATCGGGCGACGCCGCAGCGAGTCGTCACCGTCGAGCGTCACCTCGAACGAACGTCCGGCCAGGACCCCGCACATCATCCGGATCGTCGTCCCGGAGTTTCCGCAATCGAGACGCTGCGTCGGGGCTTGCAATCCTCCTGCGCCGACACCTTCGATGGTGACCCGATCGCCGTCCCGGCTGGCGCGGACGCCCAGGGATCCGAGAACGGACAGCGTCGAGGCGTTGTCCTCGCCCGGGGACAGACCGCGAATCTCGGTGACGCCCTCGGCGAGCGCTCCGAGGATCAGAGAGCGATGCCCGATCGACTTGTCCCCGGGGATCCGCACCACCCCGAGAAGCGGCCCCCGGGCCGGCTCGACGCTTTGCCCTGCCTCTCGCTCGAGGGCCAGCCGGAACTCGCGCGCGCCGCCGAGCACGGCTTCGAGGCGCGCGCCGTCACGCTTCTCGATGGCCGCGGCCATCTCGTCCAGTTCGTCGCGGAAGATTCCAATCTCCCGCATCACCGCGGCACCGTTGGCGAGCAGGATGTCCCTCCACATCTCGACCGAGGCCCCAGCGATACGCGTCATGTCCCGGAGCGAAGGACCGCTGAAGTGAAGCGGGTCCGGCCCCGTGCCTCGCCGGACCGCGACGGCGCGTGCCAGGGCCCAGGCGGCCACGTGCGGCAGATGACTGGTCGCCGCGAGAACCCCATCGTGTTCTTCGGGCGACATCGAGTCGACCTCCATGC
>JAPOLW010000791.1 GCA_029976905.1 bacterium
GGGATCGTCGCTCGCGGGGGCGACGACGGGCGCCGCGTCCGGTGCCTTGTGCGCTCCGGTGAGTCGCCCCGGGAGCTTCTCCTCGAGCGTGCACGCCTCGTCCTCGTCCGCGTCCGGCTTGGTGACGACCGCGACGTCGGCGTTCAGGTTTGGATCGTCGTCGATCTCGCGTCCGGTGGAGGTCTCGACGTAGACGCCTTCCAGAATGCGGAGGTCCAGTCGATCGCAGAGTTCCCGGAAGTCGAGGATCGAGGGGAAGCGCCGGTTGGGGGTATCGTGCCAATCATAGGCGTACGGGCCCTCTTCCTTGGGGAGCCGGCCTTGTTCCATGAACATTTCGCGCAGAGGGCGATAGGCGAAATTCGGGAAGGCGACGATGCCGCGCGTCCCGATGCGTACGATCTCCCGCAGCACGCCGGCGACGTCCACGATCGACTGCAGCGTCTGTGAGAGCAGAGCGACGTCGAACGAGTCGTCGGGGAGCGCCGCAACGCCCTGGTCGAGATCCGCATGGATGACGTCCACGCCTCGCGCGAGAGCGCGGGCGACCTCTTCCTGGTCGCGTTCGATTCCAAGCAGGCGCGAGTGTCCCCGCGCGCGCAGCATCGACAGCAGTTCACCGCTGCCACAGCCGAGATCGACGACACTCGCCCCGGCCGGGAGTAGGCGCAGGATGATCTCGTAGTCGAGTCGCTGGGCGAAGAAGATGCTCGTCGGTTCGTCGACCTGGAGCTCGCTGCGAGTCGTGCTCGGCCCCTTCTGGTCTGCGGGGCCCGGCCCGGCGTTCCCGTCGGCTCGGGCATCGAGGAAGGAGGAGACCAGACGCCCGCCCAATTCCATCCCGTCCTCGAGGAGAAAGGAGTCGTGACCGGCGGCGCTCTTGATCTCGCAGCTGCTCACGTCCTGTCCACGGGCAACCAGGGGGTCGACGAGGTGGCGGGAGGCGGATGGCGGGTAGAGCCAATCGGTCGAGAAACTCAGGAAGAGCCATCGGCAGCGGGCTGGAGCGAGGCTCTGGCGCAATTTTTCGGGCGTGTCGCCCAGGTCGAAGAGGTCCATCGCGGTCGACAGCGTGACGTAGCTGTTGGCGTCGAAGCGCTCGACGAAGCGGTCCCCCTGGTAGGCCAGATAGGAGCCGACCGAGAAGAGGCTCTCGAACCCGGTATCGATGTCGCGCGGCTTCAGCCGCGTTGGTTCGAACTTCGCCCGCATCGATTCGTCGGAGAGATAGGTGATGTGGGCGAGCATGCGCGCGAGCGCCAGGCCTGCCTCGGGCGGGGGACCGTCATAGTACTGCCCGCCGGCAAAATGGGGATCGTGACGGATGGCGTTGCGTCCGACGATGTCGAACGCGATCCCCTGACTGCTCAAGCGGGGTGCGGCGGCTACGACGATCGCGGCCGCCACCCGTTCCGGGAAGCGGACCGCCCATTGGAGTGTTTTCAGCCCACCGAGGGACCCGCCGACGACGGCGCGCAGCTGCTCGACGCCGAGGTGGTCGATCAGGCGGCGTTGCACCTCGACCATGTCGCCCACCGTGACGGCAGGAAACGCGGCGCCATACGGCCGCCCGGTTTCGGGGGAGCGGAAATTCGGACCCGTCGTCCCGCGACAGCCGCCCAGGACGTTGGCACAGATCACGAAGTGGCGG
>JAPOLW010000792.1 GCA_029976905.1 bacterium
GCAAGTCGGCTCCCGGGGGGGCCCGCGCGACTGGCACGGGCCGGGCTGGACGGCTTAACCTCCCCGCAAGGGCCGAGACCGGGTCCGGCCGAAGAGGAGGCGCTCCATGAGCGGTTCAGACGCAGACACGACGCGGGACTTTGCAACGGTCCGCCGGATCGTCCGGACACGCATCACCCAAAAGGTCCTCGCGGACCCCTCCTCCCCCATCCACTTCGACGAGGAGATCCGATCGGCCTGCGATCCGCTCGTCCGCGAGGCCGTCCTGGAGGCCGGCTGGGCTCCCTTCCATTACAACCGGGCCGTCGATGACCTCGTCGAGCCATGGCGTGCGACGCTGCTCTGGCAATCGCAATGCCGCGAGATCGCGTCGCGACTGGAGGGTTGGATCGGAGACGAGGCTCCGGTCGGAAAACTACCGGCCATGTTCGCGGCCTGCGGAGCGGCCGCTCTGGTCACCTGGCTGCCGCAGTTCCGCGACGCCCGGGCCGCTGGCCCCGAACACGAAAAGCGACGCGCGGTGGACGACGAGCATCTCGCGGCCACCGCCGCTCTGGTGCAAAACGCGCTCCTCCTGTTGACCGCCGCGGGATTCGGCACCTATTGGTCCAGTGGCGGCGCCGCACTGCGCCACCCCGACGTCCTGGCACGGCTGGGCATCGGCCCCGCCGAAGAACTGCTCGCGTTGCTCTTCGTCGAGTACCCGGGCACCCCAGACGATCTCGATCGCAAGCCCGGTAAGAACCGCGAGGGGCGCTCCTCTGGTTGGCTTCGCGAAGTCACGCTCGCCTGAACGCGTTCGTCCGTCTACGGAGACCGCGGATCCACCCAACCTCCGAAGGAAGCCGTCAGCCGACCGGCCTCCCGGGGACCCATCGAGCCAGGTGCGTACGCGCGCACCGGGCCAACGTCGCCGAGGACGGGGTCGATGGCCGCCCACGTGCCTTCGACCGCACGCTCGGAGGCAAAGAGGGTTGCCTCACCGGCGAGGGCATCTCCGAGAAGTCGCTCGTAGGGAAGAGGCGCGTCGCCGAGGGCCTGGGAGAAGTCGACGTTCAGGGAAACCGCCTCGGAGTGCATCCCATCCCCCGGCTTCTTGGCCTGGACCTCGATGGCGACCCCGGCGTCCGACCCGAGACGGAAGCGTAGTCGGTTCGTCTCGGGCGCCGCACAACCGGCGGTATCGAAAAGCTGCTTGGGGGGCGAACGAAACTCGACCACCGCCTCGGTCGCCTTGGTCGCGAGCGCCTTGCCCGTACGCAGGAAGAAGGGAACCCCCTCCCAACGCCAGGAGTCGATGTCGATCCGCAGGGCACAGTAGGTCTCGGTGCGCGAGCGCGCCGCAACCCCGTCGACCTTTCGGTAGCCCTCGTACTGACCGCGCACGTACGTCTGGGGGTCGATCGGGCGCATCGCGTGGAAGACCTTGATCTGCTCTTCGTGCAGACATTGGGCCGAAGCAGAGACCGGAGGTTCCATGGCGAGCAGGGCCACCACCTGCATCATGTGATTCTGGACGACATCCTTCAGCGCGCCCACCCGATCGTAGAACGACCCCCGATCGGCGACGTCGACGGTCTCCGGTGAAAAGTTTTTTCTGACCTTCCTCAGAGATGCCAATTCCCGTATCGATTACCTTGATTTGTAGCT
>JAPOLW010000793.1 GCA_029976905.1 bacterium
CACCCGCCACAACGTGTACGCAAGGGACCAACATACCTGTCAATACTGCGGACGGCGCTTTCCCCGTGCCCAATTGAACCTCGATCACGTCGTGCCCCGATCCCAAGGGGGTGCATCGACCTGGGAGAACGTCGTATGCTCCTGCCATCGATGCAACTGGAGAAAAGGGGGGCGCACCCCCGAGCAGTCCGGACTCCGCCTGCTGCGTCGCCCAACCCGACCGGTCTGGACGCGGTTCCTCGTGGAGACGGCGCGCCGGCGTCGGTATCCGGAGTGGGGCCCGTTTTTGGGGGGCGCGCGTGGGGCCTGATGGCGACGGTCAGAGGCTACGACCGCAATTTATAGGGTACGCGCTTGACTCCGACCACAATTTGGTGGGATGTCCGCCGTGGTGGTGGAGCCTGCACGCGGCGTGTGGGCGAACGTCGTAGGGAGGTGGTGAGTGCGCATCCGGCAGATCGAACTCGTCGGGTTCAAGTCTTTTCGGGATTCGACGAAGGTGACCCTTCTGCCGGGTTTGAACGCGGTCGTTGGCCCCAATGGGTGCGGCAAGTCCAACATTTCCGACGCCATCCGTTGGGTCATGGGCGAGCAGAAGCTCAAGCACCTACGCGCCAAGGACATGGAGGATGTGATCTTCGGCGGCAATGCCGTCAGCGCCCCGCTGAACCTCGCCGAAGTCACGCTCACCTTCGAACAAGCCGATGAAGCCTCGCTCGGGGTCGAAGGCCTGGAAGACGGCCTCGCCGCCCAGATCGCGAAACTCGCTGAATTCTCCGTCACCCGGAAGATCTTCCGCTCCGGGGAGTCCCAATATCTGATCAACCAGCAGCCGGCGCGGCTGCGCGACATCACCGAACTCTTCATGGGAAGCGGCGTCGGCCCGAAGGCCTACGCGATGATCGAGCAGGGACGGGTCGGTCAGATCGTGCAGGCCAAGCCCGAAGAGGTTCGACTCTTCATCGAGGAGGCTGCCGGCACCACGCGCTTCCGGGCGCGCAAGGTGGCCTCGGAGAGGAAACTCGAACGCACGCGGGAAAATCTCTCCCGTGTGAACGACGTCATGCGCGAGATCGAGCGGCAACTGTCGGCGCTTCGTCGGCAGGCGAAACGGGCGGAGGAATATCGCCTGGCGCAAGAGGAATTGCGGTCGACCGAACTCGGGCTGGCCGGGCACCGCTTCGACTCGCTACGGGGAGAACGGGAGCGGGTCGAGGCGGAGCTTTCGGAGCTTCGACAGGGGCTGCAGGCCTTGCAGGAGGAACTGGCAGCACAGCAGGAGGCGCGCGACGACGTTCGCCAACAAGACCTGCTTGCCAAGGAGGAACTCGAGCGCGGGTTTGCGGCCGTGGCCGAAAGTAGCGCCGTCGTCGTGCGCTCCGGGGAGCGCCAGGCGGCGACCAGGGATGTGATCGTCGGCCTCGAGGAGCGGGTCGAACGGACCGCGCGCGAGCAGCGCGAACTCACCGGCCGCGAGGTCGAGATCGCCGAACAGGTGCGCCAGGCGGAAGACCTCGAGGCTCGCGCCTCGGAGGTGGTGGCGCGTTCGGAGCGCGAACCGACACGGTTCGGCGACGCGGGCGACCTGACGTCCCCGGCGTCGCACATCGCGCGCCTCGGCGCGCTGAGCGCGTCGTTCAACGAC
>JAPOLW010000794.1 GCA_029976905.1 bacterium
GTCGTCGCCGCTGCACCGGCCCCAGACCCTGGCGTCGTCGCCGCTGCACCGGCCCCAGACCCTGGCGTCGTCGCCGCGCCCTCGGCCGGTTGCGCCTTTTGCCCCACCTGGTCGGATGGCGACGCCGGCAGAGCGCCCTGCGCCTTTCCCGCCGTCGTCGGAGGGGCCGTCGCCTGGAAGGCAAGGTCGCGCAGGAGCACGAGCGCCCGGTCGAGTTGGCGCGTCTCCAGCCGACCCGCCGCATCCTCGAAGCTTCGCAGCAGGCTCGCCAATTCTTCGAGAGCGGGAACCGCACCGCCGGCCTCTTCGATCCGCCGCAGCCACGCGGCGATCGGAAGCCGCGTGCGCTCGCGCTCGGCCGCACCGGCCCCCCGCAGATAGGCCAGCGGGCGCTGGGCGCTCGCGACCAGTTCGGCGAGGGGGTCGCGGGGCAAGGTTCAGGCGCCCCGGGCCCGGGCGGCGGAGGCGTGATACTCCTGCAGCGTCCGCACCTCGAGCGGCCCTGCCGCCCGTTCGACGGCCGCCGCGACCGCGGCCTCCGCACCCTCGAGCGTCGTCACGTAGGGCGTCCGGGTCTCGAGCGCGGTGCGACGCAGCGAAAACGAGTCCACGATCGACTGCGGAGTGGAGGTCGTATTGAGAACCAGCGCGACCCCGCCCGCCCGCAACTCGTCGACGATGTGCGGCGAGCCCTCGTGGACCTTGTTGATGCCCTCGCACTCCAGGTTTGCGGTGCGCAACTGCTCACACGTCCCGTGCGTCGCCAGCAGGCGGAACCCCGCCTCTGCAAACCGACGCGCCACCGGAACGACGCGATCCTTGTCTTCTTTGCGAACGCTCACGAAGACCGTTCCCTCGACCGGCAGGACACTGCCCGCGCCATCTTCCGCCTTGAGGAAGGCGCGCGAGAAATTGCGGTCGATTCCCATGACCTCGCCCGTGGACTTCATTTCGGGTCCGAGGAGGGTATCGACCCCAGGGAATTTCAGGAAGGGGAAGACCGACTCCTTGACGCTCACGTGCTCGGGAACGATCTCCTCCCGGATTCCGAGTTCCTGGAGCGATTTTCCACCCATCACCCGGGCAGCGATCTTCGCCAGGGGACGACCGATGGTCTTGGAAACGAAGGGAACCGTGCGGGAGGCTCTCGGATTCACTTCGAGGACGTAGACGGTGTCGCTCTGTACGGCGAACTGCACGTTCATCAACCCGATGACCCCGAGTTCACGGGCCAGAGCCGCGGTCTGCCGGCGCACCTCGGCCAGGATCTCGGCCGAGAGGCGCTGCGGCGGCAGCGCGCAGGCCGAATCACCCGAGTGGATGCCCGCCGGCTCGATGTGCTCCATGACACCACCGATGACCACGTCGACGCCATCGCAGATGCAATCGACGTCGATCTCGATGGCATCATCGAGGAATTTGTCGACCAGGACCGGATGATCCGGCGACGCGCGAACCGCCCGATCCATGTAGGCCCGGAGCCCCTCCTCGTGGTGGACGATTTCCATCGCGCGACCACCGAGCACGTAGCTGGGTCGGAGAAGAACCGGATAACCGATCGAGGCCGCGATCGACGCCGCTTCCTCCACCGAGCGAGCCGTTCCGTTGTCCGGCTG
>JAPOLW010000795.1 GCA_029976905.1 bacterium
ACCGCCCTCTGCGGGCTTGCATTCGCATTGATCCTCGGAAGTGCAAGCCTCTTGACCCGTACTCGCTTCGAGTGCGCGACCCTCACCCTTCTTTCCTGGACGGCACTGGGGAACCTTCAACTCGCGCTCTACTACATGGACATCTACCCCCTGGTGCAGTTCGCATTCGCGCTCTTTTTGTGGGCTGCGCTGCGCGTCGTCGATGCGGACGGACACCCCGTCTGGCCGGCCCTCGTCGCGGCGGTCGGCCCCTTCTTCTACGTCGGCCTCGTCCTTCTGCTGCCGGCAATGCTGGTGGTCGCGGCCGCAACGCTTCGCCGGCCGGACGCAGCCCGGAGGCTCGCCGTGGTGGCCGCGGCCGTCGTGGTCGCCACCGGTCTCGCCACGATTCCAGGCTACGGCACGCCCTTCGCCTTTCCCGCCTACCTCGCGGACCTCGGCCGCGATGGCACCCGCACACTCGGTCTCTCTGCGGACAGCAATCTGCTGCCGGCGGCCTACCTCTTCAGCCTGCGTCACCTGGCCGAGTACCTACACTCCCTGCTGCTGGTCGACGGAGTCGGTGTACTGCTCTGCGCAACCACCGCCGTGCCGATGCTGGGCCGCGTCCTGCGCGGCGACGTTGCTTCCCGGGCCGCACTCCTCTTCGCGCTCACGGCACCCGTTCTGTTCTATTCCTTCGTCATGGATCCCCTCTGGGGCCCCTATTGGGATTGGGATCTCTTCAGCTACGCCGCCGTGCCCACCAGCATGCTCGGCGGCTATTCGCTGGTCGTCTGGGGACGTCGGCAACCAACCGCCCGCGCCCTGCTCGCCGGTCTGCTCGCCGCAGCCGCCTTGATCCACCTCGGCGCACGCCTGAACGCGATCGAACTCGACAACGAGCGCCATACGCGCGAGTCTCCGCCCCACGTCGAGATGCGCGCCCCGACCGACCACGCCGATGACAAGACCACCGGGGTGCGCTAGGCTGCCGCCGCGATGAGCAAGCGATACACCGACCGCATTGCGCTGGTCACCGGAGCAGCCTCGGGAATCGGGCGCGCCACCGCCCGGCGCATCGCGCGCGAAGGCGGGTGCGTCGCCTGCGTCGACATCGATGCAGCCGGCCTGGCCGAGACGGTCCAGACGATCGAAGAGGAGGGGAACACCGCCCGGGCCTTCGTCTGCGACCTGGGCGAGGAGACGGCCGTACGGGAAACCGTCGCGGCCGCTGCCTCGGTGTTCGGCTCCCTCCATCTGCTCGCCAACGTGGGGGGTATCCTGCGCTTCGACAACGCCCACGAACTCTCCGTCGAGGACTGGAACCAGGTCATCACCGTCAATCTGACGGGCACGTTCCTGATGTGTCGTGAGGCAATCCCCCACCTCCTGAAGCACCCGGGCGACGCCGCGATCGTCAATACCTCGTCCACGGCCGCACACGGTTCCCATTGTTGGACCGCCGCCTACTCGGCGTCCAAGGGCGGCGTGCTCTCCATGACGCGCTGCCTCGCCGTCGAGTACGGTCGCCAGGGATTGCGCGTCAACGCCGTCTGTCCCGGCGCCGTCGGAACGCCGATGATCGAGCAATTCTCGTTCCCGGACGGGGCAAATCAAAAGCTTCTGCGAAAAT
>JAPOLW010000796.1 GCA_029976905.1 bacterium
CCGCATCGTAGTGGCCGTTGACCGCGACGTGGACCACGAAGGGGCGTCTCGCCTCCGCGAAGCGGGCCCAGACCGGGTCGAAGTCCGGATGGGTGAAGGAAGGGGCCGCCGGGTCGGGTTCGTTGGTGTCGACCATGAAGGTGAAGCAGCCCACCTCGAGCCCTTCGTCGAGGATGGCGGCGGCCTTCTGCGGACCAAGGCTCAGGGGGACGTATCCGATCGCCTTCAACCGATCGTCGTGGGCACAGAATCCGCTCATCGCGCGATTGAGCGAGCGGGCGCCGGCCGCGAGCACGTTCGGGTCGGCAACGTGGGCGATCTGATGGAAGGAAAAGGTCGGAAGGATCCACTGCTGCTCGAAGCCCATCAGGTCGAGTGCGTGTGATCGCTCGGCCGGGTCGAATGCTCCCACGCGGCTCCACCCGTTGCTACGAACCTCCATCAGATTCGCCTCAAAGCGAGCCCTCGCTCCCGCGTCGCTCTGACGCTTGTCGAACAACTCCAGGCCGCGTTCGAGCGCCGCTTGATTCACCGGCAACTCGGTCTGATCCGACATGGCGGGAAGCAGTGCCCGCAGAGCCGGGTCGGCGGCTTCCTGGAGAAAGCCCGGGAGTTCGATCACATGGCTGTCGACGTCGATGATTCTGCGGTTCCCTGCGTAGCTCACGTAAAACCTCCCTCCGTCCTGCGCCGCCCCTGGACGCCCGTGGAGGCGGGACCTTACGACAGCAGGGGCGACAGAGCCACCCGTGGCACCGGGAATCGGCTCAAAGACCGCAGCGGCACACTTCGCCCACGAGGGCGCAGGAACTCGTTCCGCAGAATCCGCACGAAGCTCCGACGTTGCAGGCGCCCGGAGTGCAGACCCCGTCGTTGCAGGTGTCGTCTTTCGTACAGAGGTTTCCGTCGCATGCCTGTGGGCCGTTGGTCTTGAACTGACAGTCCACCGCACAACAGCTCGCGCCCGTCCCGTTGTTCGCACCCGCGTCGCACTGCTCGTCTCCCTCGACGAGGCCGTCCCCGCAGACCGGTCCGTGAGTCGGGCTCGGGGTCGGCGTGGGCGAGGGTGTTGGTGTAGGCGTCGGCGTCGGTGTAGGCGTCGGCGTTGGCGTTGGCGTCGGCGTCGGTCCGGGGTCGCACCCGTACAGACGGGTCTCGTCGATGTACCAGCCGATGCGCCCGTTGCACCCGTCGAGTCCCATCTCGAAGCGAATCTGGAGGGTATCTCCGGCCGTGGCCAGACCGCCGAGCGTGAGGACCGAGCGCCCCCAACTCCCGGCCAGGCTACCCTCGTCCGTTCCATGGAAGGCTTCTTCTCCCGCAAGCGGGTTGTCGTTGGTCGGAGCCGCGTTGAGCGCTCCCGGATAGGCATTGAACTCGAAGGCCACGCCCGGGACCAACGTGAACGGACCTCCATTGACGGAGACCTTCAGATTGCCGCCATCCCAGTTCGTTTCGGTCGCGACCCAGTGATCGAAGGCCATCTTCGGCTCGGTCACGCCGACGGGGATGAGAATCGGCTCGCTCTCAAAATAGAGGACACCCGTCTCGAGGTTCGATGAGCAGTTTCCGATCACGAGATCGGCCACG
>JAPOLW010000797.1 GCA_029976905.1 bacterium
CGCTCCAGGCCGCGGCCGTCTATGCGAATGAGCGGGGACAATTCGGCAAGCCGATCGGTGAGTACGGCCTGACTCGCTACAAGCTCGGAACGATGGCGGTGGAAATCGCCGCCTCGCGAGAGCTGACCTACCACGCCGCGCGGGTCTTCGACGAGGACGAGCAAAGGGCTCTCGAGCCCGCCATGTCGAAGCTCTTCACGTGCGACGTGGCCGTGCGGACGACACAGGAGGCGCAACTGCTGCACGGCGGATGGGGTTTTGCCGAGGAGTTCCCGATCTGCCGCTACGCGATCGATGCGATGGTGCTTCCCATCTTCGAAGGCGTGAAGCCGATCCTCGAGCTCAAGGTGATCGGTCGGACGCTCCTGGCTTCCTGACGTCACCGGGCCCGCTCTCTCTGCCGTGCCGATGCGTCGGCGCCGGAGTCGGATGGACCGGCTCCGGCCCCTCGCGGGCCTCAGTCGCCCGGCGCCCATTCCTCGGGCGTCAGCGCCCGGGTGGAGAGGGCGTGGATCTCCGAGGGCATCATACTCTCGAGCGCCACGTACACCGCCCGGTGCCGTGCTACCCGGTTTTGACCGTGGAAACGCGCGGAGACGACCGTGACGTTGAAGTGGCCAGCCCCGCCGGCGGCTCCGGCGTGCCCGGCATGCCGGGCGCTGTCGTCCTCGACCACGACGTGCTCGGCGTCGAGCGCCGTGCGCAGGAGGGACTCGATCCGCTCGGTTCGGCTCATTGAACGCGAGGAATAGCAGAGCCGGGCCGTCGCCGCCCGGCCGTCGGTTGCCACCCCGCGCGGTGGCGCATATAAGCGGGTCGGGGTCGTAGACGGCGGATGGGACAGCTTCACGGAGGGCAGATCGTGGCCCGGGCGCTCGCGAACGAGGGAGTGAAGTACGTGTTCACCCTTTGCGGCGGCCACATCATGTCGATCTACGACGGGTGCATCGATCACAGGATCGGCGTGATTGACGTGCGCCACGAGCAGACGGCGGCCCATGCCGCCGACGGTTGGGGGCGTGTCACGGGGGAGCCCGGGGTCGCGCTCGTCACGGCGGGGCCGGGATTGACCGACGCGGTGACCGGCGTTGCCACGGCACAACGGGCCAAAGCCCCGATGGTGATCATCGGCGGTCAGGCGCCGCGCGGCTACCAGGACATGGGCGGTCTTCAGGACATGAACCACGTCGAGCTCATGCGGCCGATCACGAAATGGTCGGTGGCCGTACCCGACTCGTCCCGGCTCGGTGAGTATGTGGCGACGGCGTTTCGCATCGCGACGACGAACGTGCCGGGTCCCGTCTTTCTCGAGATGCCGCTCGACTTTCTCTTCGATCGGGTCGACGAGCAGAATTGCGTCTTCCCGACGCAATACCGGACGCGCGCGGGGCTTGCTGGAGACCCCGAGTACATTGGCGCGGCGGTCGACCTTCTTCGCGGCGCGGAGCGGCCGGTTTGTCTGGTCGGGAGCCAGTACTGGTGGTCGCGAAGGCGGGACGCCTACCTTCCCTTCCTCGAGGCGTTCGACATGCCGGTCTTCGTCAACGGCATGGCGCGTGGATCCGTTCCACCCG
>JAPOLW010000798.1 GCA_029976905.1 bacterium
CGACGCCCGAGTCGAAGGAGGCGGCGGCGGAGGCGGCGGCGGCGTCGTCCGACGCCTCGGAAGGTTCGCCGCCCCCGGCGGCGTCGCCGCTGGTGGCGGTGTCGCTCACGGTGACCCCGCCGCCGGGCGTCGAGGCCTCCGGGGGCTCGGCGGCGAATACGATCGCTGGACTCGCGTCCCTGGGTGCGAACACCGCCTTTGTCGGCAAGGTCAAGCGAGACCAACTCGGAGAGATCTTCGCCCACGACGTACGTGCACTCGGCGTCCACTACGAGACCCCGATGGCCCAGGAGGGTCCCTCGACCGCACGGTGCCTCATCCTGGTGACACCCGACGCACAGCGCACCATGAATACCTACCTCGGCGCCTGCGTCACACTCGGCCCCGAAGACGTCGACGAGGACGTCGTGCGCAACGCGGCCATCACGTATCTGGAGGGCTACCTCTGGGACCCCCCGGCCGCGAAGGCAGCCTTCCGCAAGGCGTCCACCATCGCCCACGCCGCTGGCCACGAAGTGGCGTTGACGCTCTCCGACGCGTTCTGCGTCGATCGCTACCGGGACGAGTTCCGGGATCTCGTCGAGTCCGAGATCGACGTCCTCTTCGCCAACGAATCCGAGATCTGCTCGCTCTACGAGACCGCCACCTTCGACGAGGCACTGCAACATCTTCGAGGAAAGAAGGTCCTGGCGGCGCTGACCCGCAGCGAGAAGGGCTCGGTCATCATCCGCGGGGAGGAACTACACGTCATCGACGCCGAGACGGTCGACCAACTCGTCGACACGACCGGCGCCGGAGACCAATACGCCGCTGGCTTCCTCTTTGGACACACCCGGGGCTTCGATCTTGCTCGCTGCGGCCGACTCGGCGGCGTAGCCGCGGCGGAGATCGTTTCGCACTACGGGGCCCGCCCGGAGACCTCGTTGCAGGACCTCGCCCGAAGCAAGGGCGTCCTCTAAGCCTCGCCGCCCCCGGTTCCGATAGAGAGGAGACGAGCGGACGGGGTGAGTGCGAACGGACGAGAGCGGCAAACCTGGTCCAGAAGGATCCTGGAATGCCTGGAGGGGCCGGGCGGCGAGGTCACGGCGCGCACGCGGGCCGTCGCGCTCGCCCAGACCTACCTGGCGCTCGATCGCGAGGGTCGACGCCGCTTCCTGGCCGTCCTCGCGGAGGACTTCGGCGCTCTGCCCGCGGTCGTCGAGACCGCCATCGACCGCTACCGCAGCGCCGGCGACGCGGCCGATCGCGTGGCTGCGGAATCCGCCCTGCGCGATGCGCTGACGCCGCCGCGACGGCGCCTTCTGACGCAATTCAACGGAGTCGAGGGGGGCGTGAAGTTTCTCGTCGACCTACGCGCAGACCTCTTGCCCATCGCGACGCAATCCCCCGAACTCGGCGGGCTCGACGACGATCTCAAGGAACTGCTCGCCTCCTGGCTCGACTTCGGCTTTCTCGAACTCACCCGCCTCACGTGGCGCTCGCCTGCGGCACTTCTCGCGAAGCTCATCGAGTATGAAGCCGTTCACGCGATCCGTGACTGGGAGGACTTGAAGAACCGACTGGACTCCGACC
>JAPOLW010000799.1 GCA_029976905.1 bacterium
GTGGCCTTGCCGGTCGCGTCGTGAAGGGCGGCCCCGGGGCCGATTGACGCAAGCGGCTTCCCGCCTTCTCGTCAACCCGCGTGCGCCGAACGAGACGGGGTGGCAAGCCGACCCCCGGTGCGCGCATCGAGGTGGCCCGCCGCACAGAGCCACCGGATGGTGTCGCGCAATGTCTCTTCCTTGTCCCGGAAGTGGATTCCGAGTTCGCGGCGGGTCGCCGATGCGTCGGCGCCGGGCCACAGCGTCGCGAAACACATGGCCTCGTAGGTGAGGGGAAAGTCGAAATCGTAGATCCGCTTGACCACGTCACCGACGCGACCGAGGGCGCGCAGCAGAGAGCCGGGCACGCGTTGCACCCGGATGGAGGCGCCGGTCAAGCCGGAGAGAAGGGGCCCCATGGTCGCCCACGGGATGAACGCGCCCGCAGCGACATACCGACACGGCGCCGGGGGGAGTTCGAGGAGCCGCCGGTGCAGCTCGGCCAGATCGCGGACGTCGAGGATTTGCAGCCCACTGGAGGTGTCGATCGGTTGGTCGCCCAACCAGGCGACGATCGCATGGTTTCCTTCGCTCAGGCCCGGATCGTCTGGTCCGAGGATCCCGACCGGGTAGGAGACGCGGATCGGCGCCCCCTCGGCCTGGAGCTTGCGGACGAAACGCTCCGCATCCGCCTTCGACCGGCCGTAGGCGCTCGTCGCCGGTGCCAGTGGCGAGTCGACGTCGAGAGGGCGGGTCGGGGGATCGTGGGGGTCGAAGAAGGCGGCGAGACTCGAGACGTACACGATCGACTCGATGCCACGTTCCACCGCGCCGCCCACCACGTGTTCGACGCCGAGGCGGTTGGTCTCGAGCACCTGCGCGGCCATCGACCGTCGCAAATCGACGAGGGCGGCTGCGTGGACCACGCCATCGCAATCGTCGAGGGCACGCTCGACGGAATCGCGATCGACCACGTCGCCGACGACGGCGGTCGCGAGAAGAGGGGAGTCGGCACCGAAGACGCGTTCGAGCTTGCGCGCATCACGCACGAGGGCGCGGACCTCGTGTCCGGCGGCGAGAAGGGCTCGCGCGGTGTGGGAACCGGTGAAGCCGGTCGCGCCAGTCACCATGACTCGCATGAAAGAGAGCCTCCGGGGCGGACGGGGTGGGGGGGGCAGGAATGAGCGGGCACGGGCGATAGGATAGGCGTTGGGGAGGCGCTCTTCCAAACGCCGCGGAGCGCCTCCCCGCCGATGCCCCGCGCGCCGCCGGGGCCGGCGACGCGCGGGTTCCCGCCTCAGTAGCGGTAGTAGTCGGGCTTGTACGGCCCCTCGACCGGCACGCCGATGTAGTCGGCCTGCTCCTTGGTCAGGGTCGTCAGTTTGGCGCCGAGCTTGTCGAGGTGCAGACGGGCCACCTCCTCGTCGAGCTTCTTCGGAAGCATGTAGACGTTCTTCTCGTAGCTCGTCGCATTCTGCCAGAGCTCGAGCTGAGCGAGCACCTGGTTGGTGAAGGAGGCGCTCATGACGAAGGACGGGTGGCCCGTGGCGCAGCCCAGGTTGAGCAGGCGGCCTTCGGCCAGAACGAGAACCG
>JAPOLW010000079.1 GCA_029976905.1 bacterium
GTGATCGCGGCCCGTCGATGGTCCTCCTCGACGCACGCATTACAACTCGAACCGACCGAGACGTAGAGATGTTCGTCGGGCCCGATCCCGAGCGTGCGCGTCCAGTGGTTACCACCGGGCGGCAGGTCGCCCACCACGGTTTCCATCGCGCCCGACACCGCGCGTGTCTTCGGATCGAAGCGCACCCGCCGCACCGCGCCGGTTTCGCCGACGTAGAGCCAGCCGTCGTAGAGAGCGATCCCGTGCGGCCGATCCAGATCCTCGAGCAGGTCGATACGACCGTCGGCCCGTCCATCCCCGTCGTCGTCGCGCGGCAGCAGAACGACCTTGCCCTCGCGAGGCGCGCTCACCAACAGATCCCCGGTGGGCGTGAACCGGAGCATCCGTGCGTTCGGAATGCCTTCGGCATACGCCGAGACGGAAAACCCCTCGGGGGCGCGCAGCCGATCCATCTCCCCCTCGGAGAGCGTATCGCCGCCGAGACCCGGGAAATTGACCACGTAGCCAAAAGGCAGCGCGATATGGGAGCAGGCGGCCGCCAGGGTGGAGAGTCCGAGCAACGCAAAGCGGAGAAGTCGCATGTCCCCCTCCATACGCTTCAGGACCCGCCCGGGCGAATGGCGGGGGCGGCCGGGATCCGACGCCCTCCTCCGACGCGCCCGACGGATCAGGCCGCCGGGGGGGATTCATCGCGGATCCAGGGCCGGATCCCCGGCAGGAGCGCATACGCGGGCAGCGCGAGCACGAAGGTCAGGGCGAAGAAATCGGCGTAGCCCAGACGAGCGGCCGCAAAACCGCTGGCGGCGCCCGCAAGCGAGCGCGTGAGTCCGAAAAGCGCCGAGAGCAGGGCGTACTCCGTCGCCGCACGTTCTTTGTCGCAGACGTGCATCAACAAGGAGAGGAACGCCGCGGTCCCCAGGCCGCCGGTGAAGCTCTCGAGCAACGACGCGGCATAGATCGACGCGCGCCCGCCGTCGAGGCCCGCGACGGCGGCGTACCCGAGATTCGACGCCGCCTGCGCGAGACCGAGCACCCACAGGGCGCGGAAGATGCCGCGACGCGACGTGTACCATCCGCCGAGCATCGCACCGACGAGGCTCGCGCCCACGCCGACCGACGTCGAGACGAGACCGATTTCCTCGACGGTGAGACCGCGGTCGAGCCAGAAGGGTTTGACCATCGGCGCCATGGCCGCATCTCCCAGCTTGTAGACCAGGACGAAGAGCAGGACCGCCAACGCGCCCGGACGGTGCAGCCACGCGCGCAGTGGCGCGAGCCCCGCTCCCCGGACTCGCGGGTCTGGCACCGGCAGCGCAGGGCTGCGCAGGGCCGCGACCGCGAGCACGAGCAGGATCACCGCGGCAACCCGGAAGACCGTCGGCCAGCCCATCGTGCCGGCCACGACCACCAGTCCACCCCCCCCGACCACCAGCGCCGCACGGTAGGCGGAGACGCGCACCCCATTGGCGACCCCTTCCTCACCGGAGCGCAGCAGACCGATCGTGTAGGCGTCGATCGCGATGTCCTGCGTGGCCGACGCCGTGGTGAACAAAAGCAGCAACGACCACGTCCAGAACCCCGGCGTCGCCGGATCGAGCAGCGGCAGGACCGCCAGCAGCAACGCCATGCAGCCCAACGCTGCGGCCATCCAATGCCGACGCTCCCCGTAGCGATCGACCAGGGGCGCCCAGAGGACCTTGAGCGTCCAGGGCGCCCCCAGCAGGCTCAACAGTCCAATATCGGCCAACGAGACGCCGTGGACGCGAAAGTACACCGGCAGATTGTCGATCGCGATCCCGAAGGGAAACCCCTCGGCGAAATACAGCAAGGCGACCCACCAGAGTTTCGACCGCGTTCTCACGCCCGCCTCGCCCCCCCCGCCGCGTCGATCCAGACGCCGGTGCGCGGTGCGCGCCGGCGCGGTTGCGCGATCCGCAGCCAGCTCGCTACCGTCCTCTCGTGCTCCGACGTCGCGTCAGGCCCCCTCTTCCGGCGCCCGGAGCCCCGGGCTCGGGGAGTCCCCCGCACCCGCAGGCCCTCCCTGCGGCGAGCCTGCTCGCTGCGGTCCTTCTGCTCGGCGCACTCCCCGGGTGCGAGCGCACTCCTCCCAGACTGGTCCCCTCCCTGCGCGTGATCGATGCCGGATTCGATACCACACCCGTTCCCGGTCTGAGCCGCGGCGAGCACGTCATGATCAACGGCGTGCGCCGGCCGACGCTGACCAGCGCAACACCGCGGTTCTTCCGCCCCGACTGCCGTCCGGTCCCCAACGACCCCAAACTCCTGTCGTGCACCGTGCGGCCCCCGCTCCAGAATCGACTCACCCCCTGGGAGATCGTCGAGGTCAAGAAGGGATTGGTCGTCGAAAACGACGGAGACGAGGCGGCAAGCGAAGCCAACCCGCAGCGTCGTTCCCGCTATCTGGTCGTCCCCGGAACCCGGGAGGCGAAACGGGAAACGCAGCGCGTCTTGTTGCCCGCGGACGTCTCCAAGCTCTTTTTCGTCCGGGCGCTGCCACCGGTCGCCAGCCGGACCGTGGCCACGCCGGAACTCGTGCTCCCGGGGGGAGGCGTCCTGCGCACCCACATCGGCATCGAGGAGTCCACGTGGGGAGGGGGCGTCGCTCCGGTGAGCTTTCAGGTGCGTTTGCTGCGCGCCGAGGCAGACGTCCTCGAACTGCTCCTCGAACGCACGCTCGACCCAGCGGATCGCGAGGAGGACCGGGACTGGGTCCCTCTCGAGGTGCCGATTCCGGACCTGGGCGACACGCCCTTCCGACTCGTCTTCCAAACCGTCTCGCGCAATCCCAACGCGCACCACGCGGCCCTGCCCGTCTGGGGCGACCCGACCATCCTCAGCCCCGAGCAGGAGGTCCGCCGACCCCGCCGGGTGGTTCTCATCTCCCTCGACACCCTGCGCGCGCGCAGCATGAGCGCCTACGGCCACGACCTCCCGACCACGCCGCTCTTCGAGAAGATGCTCGAGGAGGGAACCCTGTTCGAGAACGCCTTCACGACGTTCACCAATACCCTTGGCGCGCACATGAGCATGATGACCGGGCTCTATCCGGCCAATCACCGCATACGCGCCGCCAACTTCACCCTGGATGCGGCGATCCCGACGCTCGCCCAGCACATGCGGGCGGCCGGCTACGAGACCGCCGCCTTCACCGAGAATGCATTGCTCCGCGCCACCGCCGGCTTTCAGCGGGGTTTCGGCCGCTATCTCGAGAACACGGGCCTCTTCGACGGGGCCGGCGATGCCGCCGGGACCTTCCGACGCACCCTGGATTGGACCGCGACCCGGCCCGACGAGCCGCTCTTTCTCTTTGTCCACACCTATGAGGTGCACCACCCCTACCGGCCGCCCGACTACACCCGGGAACGTCTCCCCACCCCGCCGGCAGAAAAGGATCCCGCGCCGGTCCGGGACGGCGACGAGGGCGCGGTGGGCGACGAAACGCCGTTGCGCGCCTACGAGCGGGAGATCGTGCACCTCGATCGCCTCCTCGCGGAATTTCTCGCGGAGTTGGGCGCACAAATGGAGGATCCCGGCGAACTCCTGGTCATCATCACCTCCGACCACGGCGAAGAATTCCGGGAGCACGGCTATACCGTCCACAGCCAGATGTACGACGAGGTCATGCAGATCCCGATGTTCCTGCGCTGGCCTGGACACATTCCCGGTGACCTCCGCATCGCCACGCCGGTCTCCCTGGTCGATCTCGTCCCGACCATCCTCGACCTCGTCGGCGCCCCGACGCCCGGGGTCGACGGCACGAGCCTCGTCCCCCTGATGGCAGGAACGGCGCTCGAACGCACCACGGTATTCGGACAGGCCGCACGCGGAAACGCCAACGGACGCAAAAGCCGCTACGTCGCCCGCAGTTCGACCGGCAAATGCATGGTGCGCGATGATCCCGGCGGCGACGGTTGGTCCGAGTGCTACGATCTGATCGCCGACCCGGCGGAGAAGACGCCGCTGCCGCCCGATCACAGCCCCGAGTTGAGCGCCCTACACGCACGCGCCATCGAATACCGGGCGCAGGCCGCTCGTCAGATCGCGGGCGAAAAGGCCGAGAAGGAACTCGCCGAGGACGACGAGGCCGACCCGGCCCGCCGCGACAAGTTGCGTATGCTGGGCTACATCGAGTGAGCGGCGATCGATTCGCGGCCGGGCGAACGTGGCGTCGAAGAAATTTTTCCCGAAAAGCCGACCCATCCGTCGCAAGCCCGGCTCCCGTCGAGTAGGGTTCTGCGGTGTGATTCCAACCGTTCGGCTGTCCTGGATCCTCGCCCTCCTCCTCGGCGCGCTCCCGGTCACCGGAATCGCACGCGCAGCGCCGGTCGTCTTCGCTCCCACCGGCCTCGCCTCCGGAGTGCAGCAGGTCACGGCCCGCTTCGACGCACCGATGGCGGCCATCGGTGCCCCACGCGACGCCGGGCCCCCCTTCGACATCGACTGCGTCGACGGGACGGCGCGCTGGATCGACTCGCGAACCTGGGCCTTCGACTTTCCCGGGACACTCCCCGCCGGCATCGAGTGCTCCTTCACCCTGCGCGAGGGACTCCAGACCCTGGCCGGAAAGCCGCTCGCGGGAGGCGCGACGTTCTCGTTCTCCACCGGCGGCCCGCGCGTCCTCTCCTCCAACCCCGACCCCAGCGCCACCGTGGCCGAGGACGCGGCCTTCGTGCTGCGTCTCGACGCCGAGACTTCGATCACCTCCATCGAGGAAAACGCCTACTTCAGGATCGCCGGCGTCGGCGAGCGGGTCGGCGTCGACCTCCTGGACGGGGAAGAGAGGGAGCAGATCCTCGCCACGCTCGCCCCACGCTCGCGAAGCGGTCCCCTGGCCATCGTGCGCGCGCGGCAGACCTTCCCCCCCGCCGCAAAGGTCGAGCTCGTCTGGGCAAAGGGCATCGAGACGACGACGGGAATCGCCCGCGACCGCGACCAGGTTCTCGCCTTCACGGTTCGCAAGGCCTTCCACGCGACCTTCACGTGCACGCGCCCGAAGGCGCGCGGCCCCTGCAACCCGCTGGGCCGGACCCGCCTGGACTTCTCCGCGCCCGTCCCCTGGGAGAGGGCCCGCGGCGCCGTACTCGTGGATTCCGGATCCGACTTCCATCGCGCCCCCCGGCCCCCCGACCGCGACGACGCAACCGTCCGCGCTCTCCACTTCGGCGGCGACCTCCCACCGGGAGCCACCCTGGAGTTGCGCCTGCCCGGCGAGTTACGGGACGAGGCAGGGCGCGAACTGGAGAACGCCGCGGCCTTTCCCCTCGCCGTCGAAACGGGCCCCTACCCACCGCTGGCCCGGTTCACGGCGGGCTTTGGCATCCTCGAGGCGAACGCCGACCCGGCGCTGCCTCTCACCGTGCGCGCATTGGGGGACGAGCTCCGTGGACGGATCGCCGCGCCCGTCGAGACGCTGCCCGGCGTCGTGACCCGCGCCGACGCCGGCGAGATCCTGCCCTGGCTCCGCCGCGTTCGCGACGCGCGGCGAGATCGATCCGTGTTCGCCGATCTCCCCACCAGCGACGATCCCGCCACCCTTCGCCCGCTGGCCGTCCCCCTGCCTGCGGCCCCGGGAGAAACCGAGGTCATCGGGATCCCCCTGGAGACGCCCGGCCTCTACGTCGTCGAGGTCGAGAGCCTGCCACTGGGCAAGGCTCTTCTCGGGAAAGCCAAACCCATGTACGTCTCCGCTGCCGCTCTGGTCACCAACCTGGCGGTCCATCTCAAATACGGAAGGGAGGGCTCGATCGCCTGGGTCACCCGACTCGACGACGGCGAACCGGCGGCCGGCGCCGAGGTGCGCGCCTACGACTGCACGGGTGCTCTGCTCGCCGCCGCAACCACCGACCCAGACGGCATCGCCCGCCTCGATGGACTCCCCGCCAAGCAGGAAACCCCTTCCTGCAGCCACCGCGGCGAGGAGCCCCCCGATCCGTGGCGGGGCTGGCGCGGCAGTAAGCGCTCGCTGTTCGGGATCGATCACGGCGTGCTCGTGACCGCGACCCTCGAGGACGACATGAGCTTCGTCTTCTCCTCCTGGGACGGAGGCCTCGAGCCCTATCGTTTCGGCATCGCCACGGGATGGGGCCAGGCGCGAGGGTTGCACACGATCTTCGGCCGCACTCTGCTGCGCGCTGGGGACACCGTCCACATGAAGCATGTGCTGCGCCTCCAGACCGGTGATGGCTTCGCCCTGGCGCCCCCCGGAACCGCGCCCACGATCGCCTCGATCCGGCACGTCGGCTCCGCCGACCAGGTGGAACTTCCGATCACCTGGGCCCCCGATGGAACGGCGCTCACGACCTGGGCCATCCCGAAATCCGCCAAACTCGGCGAGTACGAGGTCTACCTCGAGCACGCTCCCCGGGAACCGCGCGAGGACGCTGCGGCGACCAACGACGACGAGAAGGGCGACCTGCGCGTCTGGCGGCCGGAACCCATCGGGCTGAGCGGCCGATCGGGATCGTTCCGCGTCGAGGCATTCCGGGTCCCGCTCATGGACGCGATCGTAAAGTTGCCATCGCAGGCGCTGGTCGCGCCGAACGGGATCCCGGTCGACATTGCCCTGCGTTATCTGGCCGGTGGAGGTGCTGGCGATACCACGGTCCTCCTTCGTTCCCAGATCACGCCCCAGGAGGTCGAACCGCCCCGCGCACTCGCCCATCTGACGTTCGGCAACGGAGTGGTGCGGACCGGGACGCGACGCGACGGCGGCCAGAGCGCGCCATCGCGACCGCCCATCCACACCCGGGAGCCCGTGCGACTCGATGCCGAAGGGACCGCGCGTGCGACGATCGCCAATCTGCCTCCCATCGAACGACCAAGCGTTCTGACGGCCGAGATCGAGTACCGCGACCCCAACGGCGAATCGCAGACCTCCTCGGCCACGGTATCGCTGTGGCCCGCCGAACACGCCGTGGGTCTGTCCATCGAAGACTGGACCGGCTCGACCGGCCGGATCGTCGTGGAGACGGCCGTGATCGACCCTCGGGGCGACCCGGTCGCCGGGGCCGAGGTCGAGGTCCGCGTCTTTTCGCGACAGCACTATACGAACCGCAAACGGATCGTCGGCGGCTTCTACGCGTACGATTCGGTCGAGCAGACCGAGTTCGTACACACCCTGTGCCACGGTCGGACCGATGAGGCAGGTCGGTTCCGCTGCCGACGTCGCCCCCCCGCCACCGGCCAGCTCGTCTTGCAGGCAAAGACCTCCGACGACGCCGGTCGCACTTCGGCCGCGCACCAATCCGTCTGGATCTACGGCGCGGAGGACGCTTGGTTCCGACCGTCGGATACGGACCGGATGGAGTTGGTGCCCGAGCGCCGCCGCTACGAAGCGGGCGAGACGGCACGGCTTCAGGTGCGGATGCCCTTCCCACGCGCCCGGGCCCTGGTCACGGTGGAGCGCGAGGGTGTCCTCGAGGCGCGGGTCGAGAGGCTCGATGGCAGCGCACCGGTCATCGAAGTCCCGGTCGAACCGCAGTTCGCACCCAATGCCTATGTTTCCGTCCTGGCGGTGCGCGGTCGTACCGGCCGTCCACAGCCGACCGCCCGGGTCGACCTGGGAAAGCCGGCCTTCCGGCTAGGCCTGACGGAGATCCGGGTCGGCTGGCGTGCGCACGAACTCGACGTCACCGTGACGCCCGACTCCGAAGTCTACCGCGTTCGGGACACGGCCCGCGTCGACATCGAGGTGCGAGACGCCACGGGGGCACCGCCCCCCGCGGGAAGCGAGATCGCTCTGGCCGCCGTCGACGAGGGCCTCCTGGCGCTCGTCCCGAACCGTTCCTGGACCCTGCTGCGGGCCATGATGCAGGAACGTCCGGATTGGGTCTCGACCGCCACCGGACAGATGCAGGTCATCGGAAAGCGCCACTTCGGTCGCAAGGCCCTGCCCGAAGGCGGTGGCGGGGGCCTGAAGCCAACCCGCGAACTCTTCGACACCCTCCTTGCCTGGCAGGGCCGCATCGCGCTCGACGACAGCGGCAAGGCCCGCGTCGAGGTCCCCCTCAACGACTCTCTCACGTCCTTCCGGATCATCGCCGTGGCGACCGGTGGCGTGGGACGATTCGGAACCGGCAAGGCCTCGATCCGAACCACCCAGGAACTCATGGTCTTCTCCGGTCTGCCGCCAATCGTTCGCACCGGCGACGAGGTCTGGTCGGAATTCACCGTTCGCAACACGACCGACCAACCCGTCGACGTCCAGCTGACCGCTTCCGTCGACGGACTGCGAGAGGACCGGTCGCCGCTCGACGTGCGCTTGAACGCCGGCGAGGCGCGCGCCCTGGGTTGGAGCACCACCATCCCCGAAGGCACGGCCCGACTCGAATGGGAGGTCCAGGCGCGGGACACCCGCGGCGAAGCCAGCGATCGCATCCACGCCACACAGATCGTCAAGCCAGCCGTGCCGGTGCGCACGCTACAGGCGACCTTCACGCAATGGGAACCGCCCGGCCCGATCGACGAGGCCATCGCTCGCCCGGCCGCGGCGCGACCGGGCGAAGGTGGCATCGACGTGACCCTTGCGTCTTCGATCTCAGACGGCCTGGCCGGAGTCCGCGCCTGGATGCAGGACTACCCCTATACGTGTCTCGAGCAGAAGGTCTCACGCGCCATCGCCCTCGACGACGACGCGGCGTGGGCGGCCATCCTGCAGAATCTGCCCACCTACTTCGACCGAGCGGACCTCCTGAAGTTCTTCCCGGGCATGGACCGCGGCAGTCCACTGCTGACGGCCTACGTGTTGGAGATGGCCATCGCCGCCGACCGCCCCCTGCCGGAGGAACTGCGGGATCGGATGATCGCGGCACTGACCCGCTTCGTCCAGGGGCGCACCCCCACCTACGGGGCCGACCCTGGTGCCGGCGGGTTCGAGCTACGCAAGCTCGCGGTTCTCGGCGCTCTGGCAAACGCGGGCCGCCTCGAGCCCGATCTCCTGGGCAGCATCACCATAGAACCCGAACTCTGGCCCACGGCATCGGTTCTCGATTGGTGGACCGTCCTTCTCGGCCTACCCGATCTTCCCGATCGCAAGCGTCAGCTCGCCCGGACCGAAAAAATCGTCCGGACCCGCCTCTTCGAACAGGGAACCACTCTCGTCCTCTCGGACGAGAATCGGACAACCGGCTGGTGGCGGATGAGCAACGAAGACGTCGACGCGCTTCGGCTCGTCCTGATTCTTCTCACGGCAGAAACGTGGCAGGAGGATCTCCCCAAACTGGTGCGCGGCGCGATTGCGCGACAGACCCGTGGCGCCTGGTCGACCACCGTCGCCAACGCCGTGGGAACACTCGCGGTGCAGCGATTCGCTGCGGTCTTCGAGCCCGAGCCGGTGGACGGCTCGACCGTCGTGGCCCTGGCCGGACACGCCCAGCAGGGGGACTGGGTCCGCCACCCCACGGGTCAGACCCTGCAATTCCCCTGGCCCGAGGAGACCGCGACCCTTCGCGTTCAGCATCGGGGCAGCGGCCGCCCCTGGGTGCTCACCCGCGCGCGCGCCGCCATCGCGCTCGAGGAGCCCCTCTCCAGCGGCTTCTCCATCCGGCGCACCGTGACGCCGCTCGAACCACGCGAGGACGGAATCGCCCGCGTCGGCGACGTCTTCGACGTTCGTCTCGAAGTTCAGTCGGCAACCGGCCACGGTTGGGTGGTCGTGGAAGACCCGGTGCCGGCCGGTGCCTCCTTCCTGGGACGCGGGTTTGCGAACGAAACCTCCGTGACCCCCACGCCCGGGACGCCCTCTGGCGTGCGCCCGGACTACGAGGAGCGCAGCTTCGAGAGCTACCGGGCGTACTACGAGCGCATCCCGCAGGGGACCTTCCGCGTCGAATACCGGATCCGCCTCAACCAGGCGGGCCTCTTCCATCCTCCACCAACGCGGGTGGAGGCGCTCTACGCCCCGGAAGCCTTCGCCGAGTCGCCCCACGAGACCTTGCGCGTCGTCCAATGAGGCTTCGCGGAGGACGAAAAGCCGGGCTGCTGGTCGCGTTCCTCGCCGTGGGGATCCTCTCCCTGGCGGCACGGTTGGACGGCTGGCCACATCTGCGGTGGCGCGCCCCGACGGCCGCGGACGTACGCGCAGCCCATCAGCCCTCGGATGCGCGCTTGCTCTCCCGCGAGGGCCACGTCCTGCACGAGATCCGCACCGACCCGAAGCGGCGCGCCCTGGCCTGGGTTCCCCTGGCCGCCACGTCACCGGCTCTGATCGAGGCCGTGGTCCGGGCCGAGGATCGTCGCTTCTTCGCGCACGGTGGTGTCGACCTGCTCGCCGCGGCCGCGGCATTGCGCGACCGCCTTGGTAGCGGGGCACGCCGCGGCGCCAGCACCATCACCATGCAGCTCGTCGCCCTGCTCGACGACGATCTGCGACCGCGACGGGGGCGGCGCTCCGCCGCCGAGAAACTTCGTCAGATGATGGCCGCTCTGCGCCTCGAGGCCACCTGGTCGAAGACGGAGATCCTCGAAGCCTACCTGAACCTCGTTCCCTTCCGCGGCGAGGTCGAAGGCGTCGGAGCCGCGGCCGGAGCGTTGTTGGGCAAGTCGGCGCACGGCATCGATGCCGCCGAGGCCGCCCTCCTCGCCGCCTTGCTGCCCGCCCCCGCCGCGCCTCGCGAGCGCGTCCTCGAACGAGCGCGCCGCCAGGCGCCCGCACTCGCGCCCGCCCAGTTGGCGGACGCCGCCGACCGGATCTTCGCCCGCCCCGATCGACGCCCTCCGACGCCACGAGCAGCCCCCCATCTCGCGCGGCGGCTCCTGCGCGATCATCCCGGCGCGCGCTCGATCCCCTCGACGCTCGACGCCGGTCTGCAACGCTTCGTCACCCGGGCCCTCGAAGAAGAGGTCGCCACCATCCGGGCACGCAACGTCCGCGACGGAGCCGCCGTCGTCCTGCACAACGCCACCGGGGAGGTGCTCGCCTACGTTGGCAGCAGCGGCCCCCTCGCCACCACCCCGCACGTGGACGGCGTGCGCGCGGGCCGTCAGGCAGGCTCGACCCTCAAGCCTTTTCTCTACGCGCTCGCGATCGACCGACGGATGCTCACCGCGACCTCC
>JAPOLW010000007.1 GCA_029976905.1 bacterium
CACGGCGCGGTAGGCCTCCTCGAGGGTTTCTCCGCTGGGAAGTCGGTCGGGCACGTTTCCCTGCAACGTCCAGCTCAACCAGACGGGTTTTTGGGTTGCACATGCTGCCTCTGCGGCGGCACGGGCCTCCCGGGCACAGGAGAGGGTTTCACAGAGCAGGACATCGACGTGTGGCGCAATCGTGTCGACCATTTCACGATAGGCATCGCGCAGGCGTTCGTCGTCGAGGACTCGCCCCGGTCGGTAGCTGGTTTCCAGCGGCGGGAGGGACCCGGCGATGCGGACGGAGCAGCCCGACTTCTCACGGGCGCGGTGGGCAAGGTGCAGGCTGGTGGCCGTCAGCTCGGCAAAGCGATCTTCCATGTGACGTCGTGCCAGCAGGGGGCGCGTCACGGCGTAGTTATTGGTCGTGATGACGTCGGCTCCCGCGACGATGTAGTCAAGGTGGATCCGAAACACCGCTTCCGGATCCTCGAGGAGCGCGCTGGCCGACCAGATCGAAGAGATGTGACTCGGCACGTGCACACCGCGCCGCTGAAGCTCGGTGCCCATCGCTCCGTCGAGAAGGATCGGCTGCGTCTCGGTGTCTCTCACGCGGCACTGACGGCGTCCGTTTCCACCCGGGCGGGGCGGAGACGGAAGGGTAGGGCAGGGTCGGGCGCCAGGGCTTCCCGGCCACGGATCAGATCAGCGGCTTTCTCGGCGATCATCATGACGGGCGCATAGATGTTCGCGTTGGTGATCAGAGGCATGACCGAAGCGTCGACGACACGAAGCCCTTCGGTCCCGTGGACACGCATCGACTGCGGGTCCACGACGGCGAGCGCATCGTCGCCCATCCGACAACTGCAAGACGGGTGCAGTGCAGTTTCGGCGTCGCGAGCGACCCAGTCCAGGATCTCCTTTCGGGTGGAGATCTCTGGTCCGGGGGAGAGTTCCCCGCCATCCAGAGAGCGGAAGGCCGGCTGGCGGAGGATCTCGCGGGCACAACCGATCGCTTCGACCCATTCGTCTCGATCCCGACGCGTCGACAGGTAGTTGAAAGCCATCCGTGGTGCCGCGTGCGGATCGGTCGAACGGATTCGGATTCGGCCGCGCACGTCGGAGTTCATGGGACCGATGTGGAGCTGATAGCCATGCCCCGAAGTGACGCGCGTGCCGTCGTATCGGATCGCGATCGGAAGGAAATGGATCATCAGGTTCGGATGGTCTACCTCATCGTTGCTGCGTACGAAGCCACCGGCCTCGAAGTGATTCGTCAGGCCCGGGCCCCGGCCGAGGAGCCATTGCAGCCCGATCCAGGGGCGTCGTCGCCAGGCGAAGTGTGGCGCCATGGAGACGGGTTGGGTGCAGGCATGCTGGATGTAGACCTCCAGGTGGTCCTGCAGATTTTCCCCCACACCGGGGAGATCTTGCACGACGTCGATCCCGAGTTGACGAAGCAACGCCGCCGGGCCCACACCCGACAATTGCAGGAGTTGCGGCGAGTTGATCGCGCCGCCGCAAAGGATGGTTTCGCCGGCCAGGATGCGCTCGCGCCGGCCCCTGGTTTCGTACTCGACGCCAACTGCGCGACGTCCGTCGAAGAGGATCCGGGTACTCAGGGCCCGGCATCGAACCTCGAGGTTCGGTCGGTCGAGCACGGGATGAAGATAAGCACGGGCGGCGCTCCAGCGCCGACCACCCCAGACGTTGCGGTCGAAAGCGGCAAACCCTTCTTGCTTTCGTCCATTCACATCGTCGGTTTGCTCGAAGCCAGCCTGCTGTGCCGCCGCGAAGAAGGCTTCGAAGAGAGGCCCCTCGGCCGCGCCTCGTTCGACGACGAGCGGACCGTCCCGACCGCGAAACCGATCGTCTCCCGTCGAGGATGCTTCCATGCGTTTGAAATAGGGGAGGCAGTGAGCGTAGCTCCACTGACGCATCCCGGGTTGGCGCGCCCACCGATCATAGTCGAGCGGATTGCCACGCTGGAAGATCATCCCGTTGATGCTGCTCGATCCTCCGATGAGCTTCCCACGTGCGTGGCTGATACGGCGCCCCTTCATTTTCGGCTCGGCAGCCGAACGATAGCGCCAATCGTAGAAGCGGCTCCCGATGGGAAATGCGAGGGCGGCGGGCATGTGAATGAAGACATCCCACCAGGAGTCCCATCGGCCTGCTTCGAGCACGACGACCCGTGCGTTGGGATCCTCGCTCAAACGGCGCGCGAGTGCGCATCCCGCGGAACCTCCGCCGACGATGAGGAAGTCGGCCCGTTGGGAGGCTGCAGGCCTGTTCACGCGCGCGTCATTTCCCGCAGTGTCTCGATGACCTTCGGTCCGGCTCTGCGATTGAGTTGGTTCAGGCCGAGAAGGGAAGAAAGCCACAGTCCGTCGGCGGCCAACCGCACGATCGTTGCCGCACAGGGGTCGATTCCATCTTTCTCGAGTCGTCGATGCCAGCGCGCAAAGTGTTCACGCACGGTCTCCAGATGCGCGGAGTCACGCCCGAGCGTCGCCAGGATGCCCGCCATGAGTTGCGCCGACTCGTCGGCTGGCCGGCCTTCTGCGGTCACCGTCGAGGCCAGGTAGGCGCGGGTCCAGGAGCCGGCTTCGGGATCGCCCTCCCAGAGCGACGCCAGCGTCTGCTCGAATCCGTCGAGCATCCGTTCGCACAGTCCGGCGACAAGGGCCTCTTTGGAGGGGAAATGGTACAGCAAGCCGCCTTTGCTCACGCCGGCATTCGCCGCGATGACGTCGAGCACGAGGCCGCGGGGTCCGTCACAGAGGAGGCGGGCCTCGGCGGCATCGAGGATCCGGTCGCGGGCAGAGGGCACCCGGGAACTGTACCGGCTGGACGGTTTACTTTCAAGGCAGAATCTCCCCCCAGGGGTTGGCCACGCCGTGCGGAACGTTGCTCGGAGGTTCGGGAGGTCGGTCGGGCCGGGGTGATCGCGTGCTCAGCGCAGGGAATGGCGCCGGGCGGTCTCCGCCCACTGTTCCGGATCGTGGCCGAAAAGGAGTCGGGCGCCGCGTTTCTGCCAGGTGCGGAGAGCGAGCAGGGACTGCCGCATCGCTTCGGCATCGTACACGATCCGGGGGAGGAGCATCTCCTCGAGCGTCCGGCGTAGGTAGCATGCGTCTGCGGTCAGGATGACGTCGCCCGACGCGAGTCGGACGCGGAGAGACTGGTGGCCGGGCGTGTGTCCCCACGTGGGTACGCAGACGACCGAACCGTCCCCGAAAAGGTCGTATTCGCCGTCGGCGAGAACGACGTCGTGGCCGTGGTCCCAATCTGCCCGGGCCAATCCATTCGCAGCGCCGACGTCGGGGTCGCGGGCGGCTTCCCACTCTCGGCGCTGGACGACCCACCGAGCGTTGGGAACCAGGACGTTGCCGCCCGCGTGGTCGAAGTGGAGGTGCGAGTTCACGAGAAATTCGACCTTCGCGGGATCGACGTCGGCGGCCTGCAGTCGCGCGCTCACTTCCTCGCCAGGCACGAACTCGATCGCGAAGAGGTGGGCGATGGAGCCGAGGCGCGTCTCGGGCGCGGTCTGGACGTCCGGGTGCATGCCGGTGTCGAAGAGAACGTGGCCCCGGGGATGCGCGATGAGGTAGCTCGGTACGGGAGCGCGTAGGCGACCGGGCGCCTCGGGAAGAAAGAGGTCGGCCGCCCCTTCGAGCCAGCCGCACGAGAAAGCGTACAGACGGATGCTCACGGAAGAAGGATAGTGGCTTCGCTGACGGGCGGCCAGGTCGGGTACCGCCCGGCCAGGCCGCCGAGTTTGGGCGGTGCGCCCGTGGCAGACGCGATCTCGTGGGATGGGGCCGACCGCCCGAGGGGCTTTCGGGGCAAAGCGAGAAGCTGGCTCGCAATCCCAGCCGTTTGGGGTAGAGGAAGGTCGTGATGCTACTCCCGGATTCTCCGCCGTCCAGGGCCGACCCGTCGAACGACGGATCGGCGGAGCTGACCGGATCCTTCGCGGCGGAAGGCGAGGTCGCGGCGGAGGCGCGGGATGTCGAAAGTGATTTTGGGGGGCTCTTCTTCCTCGCCCTCCGGATTCTCATTGGAGCGGGATTCCTGCTGTTTGCCTCGTTGGCCTTTGCGTATCAGTTCTTCTTCTCCTCTGTGGTCCGCGAGGGCATGGTCCCCTTGAGCAGCGGGTCGGCTCTCCTTTTGCTCGCTCTCTGGCTGTACCTGAGGCATCGAACCAAGGACTGGAATGCTTTGCGCCGACTCCTTCCTGCCGCCACGACGGTGCTGGTTTCCTCGGCGCTGGCCAATTTGGCCGTGCTCCTCGCTCTGACCGGCGACATCGGGCTGACCAGGAGTCTGAACATCCTTCTCGTAGCCGAAGGCTACTTCTTCCTGTCGCCGCTGTGGTTTCTCGCGAACGTCTCCCTCGCTCTCGCTTCCTGGGGTGTCGTCGTCGGAACCTTTCTTCCGGGGGAGGACTTCAGCCCGTGGCTCGTGAGCCTCTGCCTCGCAGTCATGACCGGCGGACTGATCAACGGTATCCGCTGGGCCTCGAACAAACAGATCCAGGAGGCGGCCGCTCGGGAGAAACGGCAGGCCGAGGCGCTCGAGAGGGCCAAGCTGGCGAGCGATGCTGCCAATGAAGCCAAGTCCCGTTTTCTGGCCAACGTGAGCCACGAGATGCGGACTCCGTTGGTTCCGATCGTGTCTTTGAGTGATCTTCTGCTCGAATCCCGGTTGGCTCCCAGGGAACGCCGTCAGGTCGAGCTCGTCAAACTTGCCGGCCAGCGATTGTTGCGACAGGTCGATGATCTTCTGGAGCTCTCGAGAGTCGAAGCGGGCAAGATCGAAGTCGAGGACGTCGAGTTCAGGCCAGCGGAGGTCGTGGCAGGCGCCGTCGACTTCCATTCGGAGGACGCGTCGAGCAAGGGACTCGTCCTCAAGATCGAAATCGCTCCCGGTTTGCCCACGCACCTGCGCGGGGACCCGGGCCGCATCGGGCAGGTGCTGTCAAACCTCATCTCGAATGCGATCAAGTTCACGCCGGTCGGCTCGGTCACGGTGCGGGCTCGATTCGAGCCTGCTGGCGACTCGTCGTATCTGCGCTTCGAAGTCCAGGACGACGGGCCCGGTGTGCCTGAAGAGAGCCCATCGCGACTCTTTGGTCGCTTTGAACAAGGCGATTCATCGACGCCCCATACACATGGTGGTACCGGGCTTGGCCTCGCGATCGCAAAGAGCCTGGTCGATCTCATGAACGGCGAGATCGGCATAGACTCCCCGACGGAGGGCGGCGCCCTGTTCTGGTTCACGGTCGCCGTCAAAGAAGAGCGCACCGCTGCCGCAGAGAATCGCGCCGCGACCGCAGCCGAAGAAGAGCAAAGCGACACGCTCGAGTCCGTGCGCACCCGGCCGATCGTCGGGGGCCGGATCCTGCTGGCAGAGGACAACGCGATCAGTCAGGAAGTTCTTTCCCTCTTGCTCGCGCGGTTGGGCCTCGCAGTCGACGTTGCGTCGAATGGTGAGGAGGCGGTACGCCTCGTGCAGGCGAACTCCTACCGCCTGGTTCTCATGGATTGCGACATGCCGAAGTTGGACGGCGTGGCTGCGACGAGGCAGATTCGTGCGGGAGAGACCGGAGGCCGACGGGTCCCCATCGTAGCCTTGACGGCCTACGCATCGGACGACTCTCGCGCTCGTTGCCTGGCCAACGGGATGGATGACTTCCTCGGCAAGCCCTTTTCGGAAGAGAATCTCGCCGCGACAATTGAACGCTGGATTCTTCCTCCGCCCACGCCGGAGGAGAAGGATGCTCAGGCATCGTCTGCGATCGAAGACCGGATCTACGACCGCTTGCGCGAGTTGGAACGATCTTCGGGCAAGGACTTTGTCGACCCCATGGTACAGTCTTTTCTGGACGCGGCGCCGGCCAAGCTCGAAGAGATGTGCGCGGCTGCGGCGCGCGAGGATCGGGAGAGCATCGGCCGAATTGCCCACTCGATGAAGAGCGAAAGTGGAATGCTCGGCGCGATCAAATTATCCAAATGGTGTAGCACGCTCCAGGATACGGCCTCTGCGGCGCCGAAGGTGGAGTTACGGGAAACATTGGAGCGGCTCCGTGCCGAATTGGACCGAGCCGCCGCAGAGTTTGTGGAGCGATCGAAAGGGGCGATCCGGTGGCGACCTGCGCCGCGCGGGGAAGCATAGGCCCTCCGTCCGTGGCCGCCACGCCGGCGGGAGGGGTTTCCGCGCCACGTTGGCGCCCCAGAGGTTCGGCGGCTCTGGTGAAAGTCTACGAACGGGCGGTAGACCGTACGCCCCGCGCTACGGGTGAAGCCAGACTTCGCGGTTCTTTTCGCGCCCGAGTCGCCGATCGAGGCGGCTCGTCAGCAGTCCGGTCATCTTGCAGTCTGCGAGGAGAGCCGCCATCGCGCTCTGAGACTCTGCCTCGAGTCCGTCGTAGAGGTCATGGACGCGTTGGAGGAGGTAGAAGCGATAGCTCTGCGCGATTGCCTTCACTTTGCGGTCGCGAATCTCGAAGGTGCACATCCCCATCTGTCGCTCTGCGGGTTGCCCGGGTTCCGGTTCGTTTTCGGCCAGCCAGGTGTTGATGGCAGTGGCAGCGGCGGCAGTTTCGGGAACAAAGTCTTCGGACAAGATGCGCAGGACCGCGATCAGTGTGTCGGGGACCTCGTCTGCCGTCAGGAAGTCGGGGGTTGCGTCGTAGTATTCGGGTGCATCCTGGTCCGCGCGGTTCATGCGTTCCACCCAGCGATGTACGCGAACGGCGCGTTTTTGCATCAGACGGAGCGGGTAGGGATCGCGTCCAAGATGTGCGTAGAGAGGGGCGATGAGTCCAAAGTCGCCGATACAGGGACGCCCTCCGAGGAGGTAGGGAGAGCCCTCGAAGTGTCGCTCGAGAGCTTCGAGAAATTCCGTGTAGAGCGACTCCACCAGATCCCGGACGTCGTCTTGCACGCCAAAGAGCCAGGCGGCGTGCCGCATCCGGTCCATGAATGCGTCGGTCTTTTCCGGGCGTGCGGGCGTATCGCGCTGCGAGTAGAAGAAATGATGGCGCAAGAAAGAGAGGTTTTCCTCCGGGAAATTCCAGCGATAGTGCATTGCCGGACGAAGGAGGCCTTCGGCGCCGATCACGTCGAGGAGAGCACTCACCATCTGTTGGCGCAGCCCCGGCGGACGGCTGGGCCGACCACTCGTCGCCTCGAAGTGCTCGATGATCGCGGCGCCATCCCGGATGACCTCACCCTCCGGGGTCACCAGGGTCGGGATCGTCGGCAACCCGGCCCGCGGCAGAACGTCGGCCTTGAAGCTCTCGTGGCCGGTCGACAATTCGCGGAAAGCGATGCCGTGTTTGATCAAATAGCAACGCGCTCGCCCGGAATAGAGGGAGTGCGTCATTGCGTAGAGGGTGTGAACGGGCGGCATGGCGTGGTGCGGAGCGGTGTTGGCAGAGGGCGGAGAGGGATGCCGGAGAAAGCGGGCCCGGGGGCCAACACGGATCCGTTTTGTGGGGATCTGGGGGCGACGTCAGGCCGCAGGCGTGCGGGCGAAGCGCGCGCGCCTGCGGCCTGACGGTTCAGGCGGTCTTCTGGTACTTCCGGTCGCCGACTTTCTTGATCTGCTTGGCCCTTGACCACCGCGCCACGGCCACGACCCGCGACTTCGGGAACTTGGCGAGCGTGGGAGTTCTCTTCTCGATGTCGGCCATCGTAAAGCTTTTGGGAAGGCGCGCGTACAGAGAATCCCAGTCGACCTGGGGACTGGCTTGACGAGCGCGTTTTTTGGCGGATTTCCTCCTCTTGCGGGTCGAGGACTTCTTGTTGGTGGACCCCAGCGGCCGTCCGGGGCGGGTGCGTTGCTCGAGTGCGGCGGCCCACCGCTCGGCTTGATCTTGCAATCCGGTCAGTTGGTGCTCGAGTTCGGCGATTTCCTTGTTGATCATCCCGAGAACCCGACGTCCCTGGGACTCCAGGCTTTGAAGCAGCGTGGCTTTTTTCTTGACCAATTTTTTCTTGCGCGGAGGCATGACGTTTCGCTCTCTCTTTCGATAGACGTTGAGATACTTTGGTAGAAAACTATGAATAGGCGGTGGACCCGTTGCTGTCAAAGGGGCAGGAGGAGCACTGCGGGAACGTCGGGCCGAGGACGTCTTCATTTCGCGCGTTGTACACGGCAGTTTTTGGGGCGTTTCTCTTCGAGAGGTGATTGAATGAGTCGGCGAAGAAGCAGGGTTCTCTGTCGGTGCGGATGACGGTATCCCCAGTTGGCGGAAGAGCGGCAGCCTTTACCGAGGCGGAAGAAGAGAGGCAGCTTGACTCCGAGGAAGCGGGATCGACGGGGAGAAGGAGATCAAGATGAAGCTCGACCCGAACAAGACCTGGCGACTCGTGGAGGAGCGCCTGCAGTGGGAGCAGGACCCCAGGATTCGTCGCAATCTGGAACTCGTGCTCGCTCACATGAGGAGCGAGGCCAGGGGAGACATCGAGGGTGTCGTTGCGACTCTCGCGGAGAGTCCCCGGTACGTCACGCACGACTTGCCCGAGGATCCTGTCATGAACCCCTCCGGAAGCAAGGACGCGGTGCGCGCTTTCTATGACGCAACCATCGTGCAGACCGGTGCCCACCGCCTGGAACTCGATTGCGAGCGTGTGGTCGCCGATCGAGGGACGGTGATCACCGAGGGCGTCATGCGCATGGCGTACCCCGGCCACACGCTGATCGCGATGGGCATCGAAGTCGAGGAGGCCGACGCCCACTATCTTTACGAATCGCGCATGTGTGTGGTGTGGCCGGTCGATCCGGTATCTGGACTGCTCCTCGGCGAAGAGACCTACACGGGCACGAATGGATTCGAGGGCATCGCGGATCGAAGGATCGACCTTGCGGACATCGCTGCGGTGACGTCCCCGAATCATGCGAAGCACGGAGCGCTTCCTTCTTGACACGACGGGCTGGAATTGGGGACGGTCCGACATGTAGTGCGGTCGCGTGAGGGAGGCCCTCCTTGTGGCTTTGTCGTCGTTTGCCCTACTCGCATGCGGAGATGGGGGCACGCCGCTGAGCCCACCCGAAGGACAGACTCCGGCCGAGTCGGAGGCCTGCGAGATCGTCTACGACGGGACGTTCGCGGCGATTCAAGACGTCATCTTCGAGCGTCGTGGTTGCACGGCCGAGGCCTGTCACGGCAGCGCAAGATCGGGTGGCCTCGATCTTCGTCCCGAGTCGGCCTATGCCGCACTGATCGAGGTGCCGGCGGTGGGTGCCGATCTCCCGCTCGTCTATCCGGGAGACAACGACCGGAGCTGCCTGTGGCGTAAGGTTGCCGCCAAGACGGAGCCAGGCTCGGTCGAGATCGCGGGCTCACCGATGCCCTCCAGCGACCAGACGTTGAGCAGCGCGGAGCTCGAACTTCTGCGTGTGTGGATCAAGAACGGTTCGCCCGAGGAGGGAACGGTGCAGGAAGCCGAGTCGCTCGTCGATGGCGGCCTGCCCGAGGCCTCGCCGATCACGATCGCGCCGCTGGCGGCTCCAGCGCCCGGGGACGGAGTCCAGCTCGTCATGCCGTCCTTTCTGCTTCCAGCGGGCGCCGAGCGCGAGGTGTGTATTGCGCAGTACTATGACCTGTCCGATCAGATTCCGCCGGAATTCTTGAATGAAGCCGGGACACATTTCCTGGCGGCAACTTCGGAGCTGCGCCAGGATCCGCAGTCGCACCACCTGGTCCTTGCCCACAACGCGAGCGGGCCTCCCTTCGTGGGTTTTGGCGAGTTCTCCTGTCGTGGCGGTCGGCAAGACGGGGAGCCCTGTGCGCCGACCGATCTCGCCTCGTGCGAGGGGGGCGTTTGCGCTGGCGCGCCGACCGATGCGACGGACCAGACCCTGATCGCAGACTCGGTTCAGTGTCTGACCTTTGGGCCCCCGGGCACGTTCAATACGCCGGTCTTCATTGCGCAGCAGTCGCAGGAGCGGAAAGAACTCGTCGACGGCGTCTACGTAGAGGTCCCGGTCGAGGGGCTGTGGATCTGGAACTCTCATGCGTTCAATCTGACGTCGCGAGATCACGAGATGAACGCGCGCATAAATTATTGGTTCGCTCGGGAAACCGTTTATCCCGTTCAGTCCTACGCGTCGATCAAGAAGCAGTATGCTCATCAGATTCCGCCCTTTGGAACGGAGACGCTCTGCGCAGAGGACACGTTTCCGCGAGGCGCGCGACTCTTCAATCTTTTGTCGCACTACCATCAGCGCGGCCGGTACTTCTGGGTCGAGGGACCGGATGGCGAACTCACCTATGAGAGCCGTGTCTACAACGACCCCGTGAACAAATACTTCCACCCGCCCCTGCGGTTCGACTCTCCTGATCCGGCCGAACGTACGATCCGGTACTGCGCCTACTACGAGAATGGCGTGGCTCCCAATGGCTCTCCCGACCCGTCGACGGTCAAACGCCGGTCGAAGACCCCCGCCAATTCGCTTGTCCTATGCGAACCCATCGCCTGCAGGGGGGGGAGGTTGGCGCAGCCTGTGCTGGGGTAGACGACCACAGGGCGTGTGACAGTGCGCCAGGCGCCGGTGACGGCGAGTGTGATGCGTGCGTGGCTACGGGAGGGAACAGCACCGAGGATGAGATGTTCATTCTCCTCGGTGCGCTCTACGTCGATCCCTCCGTTCGCTGAGGGCACGGCCTCGCGGCGCCTGCGCGAGGTCGACGAGCGAGCACCTGGGCGGCGGCCATGCGCAGGCTGCCCGAGCGTTTGGACAGGGCTGCGCGTCGAGGGGGGAGGCGACGGTTGGGGATGGTGCGGGGAGGAGCGTCCACGAGGTCTCCGGTCGCTACTCGTAGCGTAGGGCCTGGACGACGGGCCGACGAGCGGCACGGAGGGCGGGGACGAGAGCCCCGCCAAGGCAGGCGAGGAGGCCGAGGGCAGCGGAGAGGAAGGCGACGGCCCAGGTGGGTTTGAAGTCGAGTTGCCAGCCGAGGAGGAGTGGGACGAGGCCTCCGACGAACTCGAAGCCGAGTGCGAAGCCGAGGAAGATGGCGAGGCTTGCGCCGACGATCCCGACGGCAGCGGCCTGGGCGAGGATCATGACGGCGATGTGGCGGGGTGCGAGGCCGAGGGCGCGCAGGGTGCCGATTTCTCGAGTGCGTTCGAGCACGTTGGAGGAGAGGGCATCGGCGGTGCCGACCAGGACGACGAGCAGCGTGAGAACGACGATGACGTCCAGAAAAGCCGTCGCACGCCGAACGTTTTCTGCGACGTGCCCGGCGAAACCTTCCATGGATAGAGCAAGGATGCCGAAGCGCGGGCCGAGTTGACGGCGAATCTCGTTGGCAATCGCCGGAGCCTGATCGTCGTCGTCGACGACGATGGCAAAGCGTTGTGCCGAAGTGTCTTTCCAATGCTCACGAAAGAGATCTTGACTCAGGATGAGGTCGCCTTGTGGGGAGAGGATGATCGTGTCGGCGACGCCAAGCACCGGCCGCCGCAGGGGACCCGAGGGGGTGGTGACCTCGACGACATCTCCCACCTGCACGTTGCGGTGGCGTAGGAATGCTTCTCCGGCGAGGAAAGCCTCTCCACGCGCGGTTTGCTCCAATGCGAACTTCGGGTCTTCCGCGACGAGCGGCCAATGCCCGAAGCGGCGGTCGCGAAATCGAACTGGGTCAAGCGCGATGATCCCGGTCTTCGGCTCCAACGCGATCCGAAGAGTGGTCGTTCCGACTACGGCTACACCCGGAATCATCTCGAGTTCGCGGCGCAAGGAGATCGGCAGGTCGGGCTCGTCTGCGCCTGAACCAGCATTTCCAGATGCCGAGACGACGAGGATATGCCCGCGGCCTAGCCCCATGTTCGTGGCGACGACATAGTCCTCGAAGCTCCTTGCCATGGCTGCGATCCAGACGACGACGGCGACGCCGACCATGAGTACGGCGGCTGCGCCGGCAGCCCGGGACGGGAGTCGGCTCTGGTCCTCGACCCCGATGCGGGCGGCGGAGCCGAAGAGTGCGGAGACGGGTTGTGTGACCAGGCGCAGGCCAGGCTCGATCAGGAGGATGGCGGCGAGCAGGAGGAGGGCCATGGCCAGCGGCGCAAGGACGGTCGGGCCGACGAGGATTTCGAAAGCGAGCAGGGCGGCGGTGGAGAGACAGGCGACGAGGCGCAGGAGTCGGCGTCGGGGATTGGGCGGCCAGGGATCGCGGCGGCGCGCCTGGGCGAGGACAGCGCGTACGCCTGCGCGCACGGCGGCGCGCGCGGGAAGTGTGGCAGCGGCGATGCCGGCGGCCAGGCCGGCGAGGCTGGCCAGGGTGAGGGCACCCGAGGTGGGACTCACCCAGGGAGCGCCGACCACCTGCTGGAGGTTGAGGGAGATGGAGTCGGCGACGGGTTGGACGATGACTTGTGCGAAGAGGACGCCCAGGGGGAGACCGAAGGCGACGGCGAGGAGGCTCACGACGGTGGCTTCGAGAAGGAGGCTTCGTTGGAGGGCGCCGGGGGACATGCCCTGTGCGCGTAGGACGCCGAGTTCCCAGGTGCGCTCCTGGTAGATGGTGGAGAGGCGGTTGGCTGTGATGAGGGCGGCGAGGCCGAGGCCCATGGCGGCCATGGCGTTGAGCATGATCTGGAAGCCGGCGACCAATTCGCCGACGGCGGCCGAGCGAGCAGCGACGGTCTCGAGGACGAGATGGGGTGGCAGGATGCGGCGCAGCCGGGCGCCGACCTCCTGGGGGTCTGCGTCGGGAGCGAGGAGGATGTCGATCTGGGAGATGCCATCTGGAGCCGCGAGGAGGTCCTGCGCGGCGAAGAGATCGAGGATGGCCATCTCGCCACCGAAGGCCCTTGCGACGCCGCGGTCGGCGAGGACGCCACGTGCGACGAGGCGCCGACGTCCCGACGGGGTGCTCAACCAGAAGCCGCGGTCGTGGTCGCTGGCATGCCTGCGAAGGAAGACCTCGGAGACGAGCGCGGAGTCGGTTTGGTTGAGGAAGACCAGAGGGTCGTCGATGCCGGCGGCCTGGGTCGGACTTTTCTCGTAGAGGCGGACGGTGGCGTCGTCGAGCATGTCGACGCCGACGATGCGGACGGCGGTCTGATCGTCGTCCTCGAGGAAGGCCTTTCCGAGCAGGAGAGGGGCTGCGGCGTCGACGCCTGGGACAGACTTGAGGGAGGGGAGGAGTGCGGCGTCGAAGGCACTGCCGGAGAGCGCGGTGACCTGGAGGTCGGCGCGTCCGGCGAGGGCCTGAACGGATTCCTCGAAGGAGTCGCGCAGGGTGGTGTTGGCGAGGAGCATGCCTGCGGCCAGGGCGACGCCGAGCGCGATCACGACGATGGCAACGGAGAGTTGTCCGAGTTGGGGGCGCACCTGGGCGGCGGCCATGCGCAGGCTGCCCGACCAGCGGCGCAGCGTGACGCGCACGTCAGGACTTCCCTGGGAGCGAGACCACGCGTCCGGCCCGCGACTCCTCCAACGAACCGACGTCGTCGACGACGCGGCCGTCGCGTAGTCGCACGGTCCGCTGTCCGTAGGTCGCGGCCAGGGTGTCGTGTGTCACGAGAACGACCGACATCCCTTGCTGGACGTTGAGACTCCCGAGAAGATCGAGGATGCGCGTGCCCGAGGCTGAATCCAGGTTGCCGGTAGGCTCGTCGGCGAGAACCAATTCGGGCTCGTTGGCGAGCGCCCGGGCCGTCGCGACTCTTTGTTGCTCTCCTCCCGAGAGCTCGCTGGGATAGCGACTCCAGGCCGTCTCGGGCACGCCGACGCGTTCCAGGGCGGCCCGCGCGCGTCTGCGCGCCATGCCGCGGCCCACGCCGAGCTGCTCGAGGCGCCAGGTGATGTTGTGCTCGACGGTGAGGCGCGGCAGCAGGTTGAAGCTCTGAAAGATGAAGCCGAGTTTACGGAGCCGGAGATCGCTTCGAGCGCGCTCGGAGAGCTTGGCGAGGTTTTCGCCGCACACGAAGACGTCACCGGAGGTCGGATCATCGAGTGCCGCCATCATGTTGAGCAGGGTGCTCTTGCCGCAGCCGCTCGGCCCCATGATCGAGATGAATTCGCCGTAGGGGACCTGCAGATGGATGCCCCGTAGGGCCCGCACGCGGCCCGCACCGCTTCCGTATTCCTTGGTCACTTCGCGAATGTCGAGGACTTCAGCCATGGGACTCGTCCTTGCGATCGTCGGACTCCTCGTCGGGAGGCAGGCGCGCCGCTACGCCATCGACCAGGGGCGGACGCGCGCACGGCGCCGGCCGGACGGCGCACTCGTTTCGCTCCCGCGGTGTGGCGCGAGTCTGGCGATTCCGCTGTCGTCCCGGCGTCTGGAATCGGAACACGCTGCACGCTCCCCTCGACGAAAATCAACCTATCAGGCGTCTCGAACCGGGATCAATCGGGCAAGGGAATGGGTGGGAGTGACCTACGAGGCCACACCACGGAGACGAAGCCGGAACGGCGAGGGGCGGGTTTGGGCTTTCCCGCGCGTCGGATAGGGTGCGTCGATGAACAAAACGCTCCTGGCTCTCGGCCTCTCGTTCCTTCTTGGCGGTTGTGCGGCCCGCGATGCGGAACCGAGCGGAGTGTGGGCGGCCATGCGTTCGGTTGGCGAGGAGTGGAAGGCGGCCGCGGCGCTCGGCGAGGATGCTCGCCCCGCCGGTACGAATCGGGGTGATGCCGATGGGGGGCGATACCTCACGGAGATCGCCTTCGAGCAGTTGCGCCGAAGCGTCTTCTCCGACCCCGACTTTCCAGCGTTGCGGCCACTCTTTCCGGAGGCGGCCCACACCGGCCTGGTCAATCCCGACAACCTCTACGAGTCGACGCCGATCCGGCCCGGCGTCGAGTATGTCGTGCGCGGCACCCGCGGCACCACGGCAGATCTCGTGTTCCAGGTCTACGAAGGGAGCCCCGGGGTGAAGGGCAGCCTTCGCGGCGTCTCGACCCTGTCGGCCGACCAATTGCGCGTCGAACCCGACGGGAGTTTCAAAATCTACGTCGGACCGACACCGCGAGCACACAACTGGCTACGCACGGACGAGGGCGCGGGGCTCTTGCTGGTGCGGTGGAGCTACTCCGACTGGGCCACCGAGCAGGCTGGTCGGGCCGACATCATTCGCGTCGGATCCGAAGGCGAGCCGTCGCCCGACTACGATGCCGCCGTGGTGGAGCGCGGAATCCGCGCGGCCGGAGCTGCTGTACCCGACGCGGGCGGGTTCTGGCTCGATTTCGTGTCGCGCATTCGGCTCTTCGTCAGCGACAACGATGTCACCGCACTACGCGAGACCGGTGGCCAGGGGCTCGAAGGGCAGGTTTCGGCCATGGGTAAGTTTGCACTCCAGGACGGGGAGGCCCTGATCGTCACGATGCCCGCGACCGATGCGCGCTATCAGGGAATCCAACTGGGCAACTTCTGGTTCGACGCTCTGGAGTGGGCCAATCGACAGACGAGCCTTTCCCGGGGACAGTCTCGTCGAGCAGGCGATGGTCGTTACTACTACGTGATCGCCGCCGAAGATCCGGGCGTACCGAACTGGCTCGATACGACCGGCCTTTCCGAAGGGCTCCTCTTCATTCGTTTCCAGGGGATTGCCACCCCGATCGCCGAGGACGAGGCACCGACGGCCAGGCTCGTCCGCCTCGACGAATTGCGGGAGTTTCTTCCCCCGGACACCCCGGTCTTTGATCATGCGGAGCGTCGCAAGCAACTCGCAGCGCGTCAGCAGCAACTTCGGCGCCGGTACGGTAGATGATCGCTCCTGTTCCGCCTGCTGCCGATTTTCGTCTAGTGTGCTGCGCCATGGTTCGGTTGTTTCGCTCCCTTCTCGTCCTTGGGTTCGTTGCATCGCCGGTCGCGGTTTCTCCAGCGCGGGCTCAGCAGGAAAACGTCGCTCCCTCCGAGTATCTCGACAGCATCGAGACTCCGCAGGCCGGTGGAGTCGGCGCGATGAACGAATCGGACGCGGTTGCCACCGAAGCCGATGAGATCGCCGACGGCGACGTGCCGGCCTTCGAGAGCCAACGGCGCCAGGCGCAGGTGGAGGAGATCGTCGTCTCGGCCCGTCGGCGGGAGGAACTCCTCGAAGCCACGCCGGTCTCGGTGACGGCCCTTCCGGAGACCGCCTTGCGCGAATTCGGCGTCGTACGCATCGAGGACATCCAGCAGTTGGTGCCGAACCTCACCTTCCAGACGTCGGCCACGGGCACCGAGGCTCTCGTCTATATTCGCGGTGTCGGGACGCCCCGGCCGCTGACTTCCTTCGACCCGGGCGTCGGCATCTACGTCGACGGGGTTTTCCTTCCGCGCGCGCAGGGGTCGCTGCTCAACGTCATCGACGTCGCCCAGATTGAAGTTTTACGCGGTCCGCAAGGAACTCTCTTCGGAAAGAACACCGTCGGCGGCGCGATCAACATCACGACGCAGAAACCGTCCGAGGAACTGGCGGCCTATGCCCTCGTCCGCACCGGGAACGTGGACTCGCCGAACAGTCATGGCCTGAACCTGGTCGATACCCGGGCCATGCTCAATCTGCCGATCGACATCGGTCCGCTCGAGGATCGTGTCTTCATGCGCCTGGGTTTCGGATCCCAGAACCGTGCGGGCTACATGTACAACGAACTCCAGGACCAGAACTGGAACGACCGTAGCTCGCTCGCCTTCCTTGGGTCCTTGCGCATCGTCCCGCACGAAGATGTGACGATCGACATCTCCGGGAACTGGGATCGTCTGCGAACGTTCGGCGAGGGGGGTGAGTGTGTCTTCGTCACCGAGACGTCGCTCCAGGGATTGACGCCCGGTCTTGCGGACTACTGCAAATCCGATCGCAAGCCCTACCACTTTTCGGCAAACTGGCCGCAGTTGTGGGACATCCTGAGCGTCGGGTCGTGGGGCGTCCTCAATTGGGACGTGGGTCCGCTGCCGGGACTCGATGCGTTGAGCATCAAGGCGATCGGTTCCTGGCGTGAGCAGCGCATCGACGGTCGTCAGGATACCGATCTCACTCCGGCGCCGGCCGTGAACCAGTCGTTCTTTGGCAGCACGCCGCTTCCCGTGCCGATCGGCATGGACCCCGATGGGGCGCTCGACGGGCGCCCGGGGAACGCGCAGCAGCTTCAAGGCGAGTTGCAGGTCAATGGTTCTGCGTTCGAGGAGAAATTGAGCTTCGTGGCGGGCTATTTCGCCTTCTGGGAGGACGCCCAAAACCAGACCGGAACCCGCGCGATCGTCGACGTGCTCAACACCCGCCAGGTCTCTCCACAGTCGACGGACAACTGGACCTGGGCGATCTTCGGTCAAGCGTCCTACGACTTCACGGATTGGGTGCAGTTGACCGGTGGCCTGCGCTACACCGAGGACAAGAAGGGCGTGACGTCGCAGCAGTTCGCGTGTATCCCGGGGCCCAACGGTACCTGCCAGGGCTTCAACGAGGCCTTCGACGAGTCGGATTCGGCGATCTGCAGCGCCTGGTCCCCCATGGGCACCCTGAGTCTCTCGTTGCCCGAGGAGTGGATGGGCGACACGCAACTCGATCACCTGATGTGGTACTTCACCTACTCGCGCGGCTTCCGCGGCGGGGGATTCAATGTCATCCCGCAGCCCGATGCCGAAACGGGCGAACTCTCTCTGCAGCCCTTTGATCCCGAGACGCTCGACTCGTACGAACTCGGCTTCAAGCTCCTGGCCTTCGACCGTCGTCTCTCGACGAACCTGTCGCTCTTCTACGCCGAATACGACGACATCCAGGTCGTGAGCATTCGCGACCTGGGCGACCCGGACGGTGACGGCGTGCCGAACATCGCGCAGGAGACTCGCAACGCGGCCCGAGCCACCACCAAGGGCCTCGAGCTCGAGGCCTTGTATCGGGCGGCCATGGGCCTGAACGTCGAGGGGTCCCTGGGGCTCTTCCGCGGGGTGTACGACGACTTCATAGGCATTTCGGACGTGACCGGCGAGACACTCGACCGCTCGGGTGAGACCTTCAATCGCGTCCCCGAACTGCAGACCCACATCGCCATTCAGTATTCGATTCCGACCCCGGTCGGATCGGATTTCCTCGATGGCTACGTGACGCCCCGGCTAGACTGGTACTACCAGTCGAAGGTCCATTTCTTCGGGCCCGAACTCGAGCCCGGCAACCAGTCGGGCTACAACCTCCTGCACGCCCGCCTGTCCTACTCGTTCAATCAGGGTCGGTCGCAGTTCGCCCTCTGGGGTCAGAATCTCACCAACGAACGCTATCTCACCAACGGTCTGCCTTTGGTGACCAGCTTTGGAATCAGCCAGCAGCTCTTCGGCCTCACCCGAACCTACGGAGCGGAGTTCAGCCACAACTTCTAGCCGCAGGTCATGCGGGCAATCCCCGAGGACCCACGCGCGCGGAGCGAGCACGTGCCGCTGGGGCCTCTCGGCACGGGCAAGAGATCCGAAGTCCAGTCCGGAGGCTCGCTCGCCTCGCGGCCGCTACCGCGTCGCCGGGGGCAACCGTGCCGTCTTCCCACGCGGGCCCGGGCGTGATAGCTCCGGCTCTGCCCGTGGAGAGCCCGGCTCGTTCATTTCTTCGTCGCGTTTCGGCGTTGTCGAAGCGCCCTGCCGAGAAGGCGAGGGCCGCCGTCATGCGTCCGGGATTCGACCGCGCCGCGGAGCGCACCATGGTGAGGCCCCCGGACGAAACCAGAGGACGACTGCGATGAGCAACCCAAACCCGAACCTCGAGACGAAGGAGATCAACCTGGTCGATGCCGAGTTTACCGCGGCACCGCAAGAGGCGTACCAGACACTCGTTCGACATTGCCCGGTCGGGACGATTCTCGGGACGGGAAGTCCGGTCGTGAGCCGGTACGAAGATGTGCGTTGGGCGTTGCGTCATCCGGAAGTCTTTTCGTCCGAGATGGACGTCCACGTTGGGTTGGGAACCGAGCGCCCGATGATCCCCCAGCAGATCGACCCGCCTCGTCAGACGCTCTATCGAAAGATCCTCGACCAGCGGTTCTCGCGTCGGCGCGTAATGGAAATCGAGCCGCGCGTACGAGCGCATGCCAACCAGCTGATCGACTCGTTCATCGAGAAAGGCGAGTGCGAGTTCGATGCTGCCTTCGCGATCCCTTTGCCGTGCCAGGCCTTCCTCGAGCTCATGGGATTGCCGGTCGAGGAGCTCGATCTCTTTCTCGAACTCAAGAACGGCATCATTCGTCCACCTGTCAAATACGCGGACCTCGAGGGAGCTCAGGAGTACCGGCGCAAGACGGGCCGACGAATCTATGACTACTTCGAGGCCTTGATCGATCAGCGGCGTGCCGATCCGCGCGACGACATCATGACGCACCTGGTGACGACTGAACTGGACGGCCGCCGTCTCGAACGCGCGGAGATCCTCGATATCTGTTTCCTCTTCCTCCTGGGAGGGCTCGACACGGTCACGGCGAGCCTCGGTTGCAATATCGCGTATCTCGCCGTCCACCCCGAGCAGCGCCGCCGCCTCGTCGAGAAACCCGAGTTGCTCGATGGCGCCGTGGAGGAGCTCCTGCGCTGGGAGACACCGGTCATGATGGTGCCGCGCCTGGTGAAGCAGGACGTGACCATCGGTGGCGAGAAGCTCGGTGCCGGGACGATGGTCAGTTTGCTCATCGGGGCAGCCGACGTCGACGATGGTGAGTTCGAAGACGCAGACAGCGTCGATTTCGAACGCGAGCGTAATCGGCATCTGGCCTTCGGCGGTGGCCCGCACCGTTGCCTGGGCTCCCATCTCGCGCGCATGGAACTCCGGGTGGCCATGGAGGAGTGGCACCGGCGCATCCCGGATTACGCGGTGAAGCCGGGAGAGACACCGCGGTACAGCCCTGGAATCCGGGAGGTTCAATATCTCCCGCTGGTCTGGTCCCTCGGCAAGGAGGCAGAATCATGAAAAAGGTACGGGTCGATCTCGACCTCTGCGTCGGACACGGGCGCTGCTACGAGTTGGCGCCCGAGGTCTTCGAAGAGGATGAGGATCGAGGCCACTGTCGCGTCCGGATCGAGCGGGTGGAGGGCGAGCAAGCCCAACTCGCTCAACGCGCGTCCGACAACTGCCCCGAGGGCGCGATCTTCGTCGAGGACGGGGACTGAGCCCGTGCGGGGGATCGGCGTCCGCGCCTGGAAGCCGCTGGCCTTCCTGTTGTTGCTCGGGGGCCTTCCCGCCTGCTCCGGGGGCGGGGGGCCGTCCGGGGCGACTCCGGGCGAGCCAGGGCCCGTCGATCCACCCCTCGAACGACCGTGGGCATACCTCGACCGGGCGCTAGGGTGTGACGATCTACGCGAAGCGCTGCGGAACGATGCGCGCGTCAAGATCGGCGTCCAGGCCGACTCCCTGCGCGCCGGGGCTTGGCAGGACGACGAGATCGGCAACTTTGATCCGTTGCCCGTTCCGGCCGCGCCGGGGCCGGATTCCGGCGGGAGCCGCGGTCCAGAGGACTTCACCGATACCAATGTCCAGGAGACCGGCGTCGACGAGGCCGACTTCGTCGAGACCGACGGGGAACGCATCTACCTTCTACATGCTGGCCAGCTGGTCGTGGTGGATTCGTGGCCTCCCGAAGGGAGTGCGCTCGAAGCGAGCCTCCCGATCGAAGGGCAGCCCCGGGCGATGTTCGTCGCCCTCGGGCGGGCCGCGGTCTTCTCCGATGTCTATGACGCCGGCGGGGCTCTGCGTGTTCGGGGGGATTGTCTGGGGATCGGGCCGCCCGTTCCGTCGATCGAGCCGGCGATCGCAATCGACGAGGGGATTTGTGCCCCGGCGTTCACGAAGCTCACCCTCGTCGATCTGGAGGCGGGGCCTCGCGTCGTTCGCGAGATCTACCTCGAGGGCACCTATACGGCCGCCCGCCGGCACGACGCGATCGTGCGGCTCGTCGTACAGGGTGGGTTCGGAGTTCCACCGGAGGTTCCAGATTTCTGGAGCGAGCTCTACAGCGGGCCCCTGCCAGCTTCCGAAGAGGAATTTCTCGAACGGGTGGATGCCTGGGAAGCCATGGCGCTCGAGGCGATTGCATCGAGCGACCTCGACGACTGGCTTCCGGGCCAGTGGGAGCGACGAGCGGGCGTCCTCGAGGAGTTGCCTCCGCTTTGTACGGCCGTCCACCTACCGGCGGCCGGGGCGAGTGGCCATGGAATGACGCGCGTCCTGGGTCTCGACATGGGCCTCGACGAGGGGCCCACCTACGACACCCTGGTCCTGGGATACGCGCGTGACGTCTACGCCAGTCCCGAGCGTCTGGTCCTCGCCCAGCCCGAATGGAACCCGGACGAGAGCGGGGACCGCACGGCCCTCCATCTCTTCGCGATCGGTCCAGGGAATGTCGAGTCCCGCTACCTCGGCTCGGGATCCGTGCCGGGCATCCCGTTGAACCAATTCGCCTTCGACATGGACGACGAGATTCTGCGGGTGGCCGCAACCCAGACCGGCTGGAATTCCGGGGGCAGCGACGTCACGACCCGGAGCCGGATCGTGACCCTCCGACTCGAAGGGAACACGCTCACCCAGCTGGGGGAGACCGAGGGGCTCGCACCAGGAGAGCGCATCTACGCGGTTCGCTTTCGTGGTGATCGTGGGTACCTCGTCACGTTCCGCCAGATCGACCCGCTCTTCGTCGTCGACCTGAGCGATCCGACCCGCCCGACCGTCCTCGGGGAGCTCGAGTTGCCCGGCTTCAGCGAGTACATGCAGCCCCTGGGTGGGGATCATCTACTGACGATCGGCCAGGAAGCGGACCTCCAGGGGCGGGTGCAGGGGTTGGCTCTGCGGATCTTCGACGTTTCGGAGGACACCAGGCCGATCCTGGCGCATGCCTACTTCTTCTCGGGCAACGGGTGGTCGGCCGCGAACAGCGACCATCGCGCCTTTACGTTCGACCCGCGACGGGGTCTACTGACGTTTCCGTACGTGTCCTACCAGGAAGACTTTCGGTCGACTCTCGAGCTTTTCGCCGTCGATGTGGAGACGGGCTTCACGTTGCTGGGGGAGGTCGAACACACGAGTTTCGTGGCAGAGGCGTGTGGGGCCATCGATGACTGGCGGTGTCCGTATACGCCGGAGATCCGGCGCGGCCTCTTCATCGAGGATTTCTTGTACTCGGTGAGCGCCGCCGGCATCCAGGCGCACGCGGTAGACGACCTCGAGACCGTGTTGGCGCAGATTTCGCTGCCACTCCCCGGCGGGCAACCCTGAGCGCGGCTGAAGCGCCAGCTACTGCACCAATTCGAGGATCGTCCCGTCGGGATCCTTGAAGCAGACAAAGCGCGTAGGGGCCTGGCCTTCCAAAGCCACGGTGGCCGGCTCGGAGAGGAATTCCACGCCGTGTGATTTCAGCTCGGCCATGTCGGCGTCGAGATCGTCCGTGGCCAGAGCGATCCGTGCAATGCCGAGATGGTAGAGGTGAGCGTAGGGAGGCGCTGCATCGGTGGGCTCTTGCCACTCGAGCAGATCGATCACCAGGGGCGTCCGGGCATTTCGAAGCGCGAGGAGGGCGCCTTTGACCCGGTAGGGCGGCATTCCGACGGCGGCGGCAACCTCTGGCGTATTGGTCGGTGCGACGTCGACGGCGCGTGCGAAGCCCAGGCGCTCGTAGAAGGCCAGGGAGCGGTCGAAGTCGCTACAATTGACGTTTACGTGCACCAGGCCCGAGATATTCATCACCTTCCCTCCGTGCTGGTGGTGCCGTTGTCGATGACGATTTCGGCACCGTTGATGTGTTTGGATTCATCGGAGGCGAGAAAGAGTACCGTGTTGGCGACGTCGGCCGGTTCGCCGATTCCGAGTTCTCGCCTCTTTGCTTCGGGATCTTCACTCTCCAGGAGCTTCAGGCCGTAGAATTCCTCGAGCGCGGCGTGCACCATCGGAGTGGAAATACTTCCGGGGTGGATGGAGTTGCAGCGCACGGGCGGGTTCTGGCTCTTTCCGTAGGCGGCAATCGATTTGGTCATGCTGCGGATGCCGCCCTTGGCGGCCGAGTAGGCGACATAGGGCGCGAGCCCGACGAGGGCGGTCGTGGAGGAC
>JAPOLW010000800.1 GCA_029976905.1 bacterium
CGCCCGCGCACGCGCCGAGGTCAACTCCTCCAAAGCCCAGCAGGCGCTCACCGACGCCACGGTCCGCGCCCCCTTCGACGGCCTGGTCGAAGAGGTGCAGGCGGACGTCGGGGAGTATCTGCAACCCGGCGCGCTGGTGGCTACGGTGGTGGACTTCTCCCGGGCCCGCATCCGCGCCGGCGTCACCGCTACCGAGGCGGCGCAGCTCACCCCCGGACAGCCCGCCGAACTCGCGTTCGATACGCTCGGCGGCACCCACATTGCGGCGACCGTCCGCAGTGTTGCGCGAACGCCGGATGCCGGCAGCGGAACCTACGCGATCGAATTGTGGCTCGACGCGCCCGACCCGCGACTGCGCGCCGGCATGATCGGCGAGGTCCACCTCCGGCGTCGGCCGGGGGCCTCTCATCCGGTGGTTCCCCGCTCCGCCATCTTGCGGCGAGAAGGGCGCATGACCCTCTTCGTCGTCACCGAGGAGGCCGACGGTTTGCGCGCCCGGGAGCGTGTCGTTCGCAGCGGGCGCACCGACGGCGATCGGGTCGAAATCCTCGACGGCGCTGGCGCCGGGGAGCACGTCGTGGTCGACGGACACTTCGCCCTCGGCGACGGCGTGCTGGTCGCAATCGACAACGAGCTCGACTAGGAGCACGCACGCGTGGAACCGCTCATTCGATTCTTCGTACGGCGCCATCTTCTGGTGCACACCATCACCGCGATCATCATCATCCTGGGATACCGCACGGTCGTGAGCACGCCGCGCGAGACCTTCCCCGACGTCGAGATGAGCCAGCTCTTCGTCAACGCCGTCCTACCAGGTGCCTCCGCCCAGGATGTCGAAACCAAGGTCACCATCCCGATCGAAGAGGCGGTCGACAAGATCGATGGCGTCAAAAGGCACCATACGGTGATCACCGACCAGGTCTCGATGACCGTGGTGGAATTCCTCGACGAGATCGACCACGAGGAACTCGACGAGGTCGAGAAGGACCTACGCACCGAGATCGATGCGATCCGCGACTTCCCCGCCGAGATGGAAGACGATCCGACCGTGCTCCGCTTCGCGGCCCGGAAGTTTCCCGTCGTCGAGATCGCCCTCTCCGGCCCTTCGACCTCGGTCGCCGACGCTGCGCGCATCCTCGAGCGAAGGCTCGAACGCCTCGACGAGGTCTCCAGCGTAAGCGCCATCGGTCTGCAGGATTCGGAGCTTCGCGTCCTGGTCGACCCGGTCCGCGCGCGCGAGCTCGGCGTCACCCTTCTCGATGTCGTCGGTGCCATCGACGCGCGCAACGTCTCCAGTACGGGAGGAAGCCTGGAGACCCGGGACGCCCGCCGCCAGGTCGTTCTCTGGAGTCGCTACGGCAACCCCGAGGACGTAGGCGATACCATTTTGCGTTTCTCCCCCACCGGCGGAGCCATTCGGGTATCCGACGTTGCCCGCCTCGAGCTCGGCCGCGAAGACACGGGGCTGCTCGCGCACACCAACGGCCGACCCGGCGTCTCGCTCGTCGTGCGCAAACAGGCCCACGCAGACGTCATCGAGACCGTCGACGCTGTTCGCGCC
>JAPOLW010000801.1 GCA_029976905.1 bacterium
GAGGGCGCCGTTGCCGGCCAGTGCGCCGAACGTCGCCTGCGATCCGGCTGGGTCGGCACCAGCGAGCCCGATCGTGATCGCGGTGAAGTGGACCGCCCAACCGGCGACGACCGAGTAGAACGAGAGGATGAAGAAGCCCGAGCCCACGGCGAGGAAGCCGACGCCCCAGGTCGCCAGTCGGCCCGGCAGGCCCGCCTGCGCGGTGAGTCCGGCCATGCTGTCGAGGACATCCTTGCCGCCACGCCGCCCGATGATCATCTCGGCGTAGAGCAGGGGGAGTCCCACCAGAGCGATGCAGGCGAGATAGACGACTACGAAAGCGCCGCCACCGTATTCACCCGTGATGTAGGGGAACTTCCAGATGTTCCCCAGTCCCACCGCGCTTCCGGCCGCAGCGAGTACGAAACCCAGATCGGTACGAAAGCCCCCCCGTGCCTGCCTCACGTCGTCCTGCATGGGCCCCTCCTATCAGGATCCCGCTCCCGGCTGCGAGAGGTCGGTAGTCCGTGTTGGGTCCGGACCTGTCCGCGGGCGACGTTCTCCTCGAAAAGTACACGGCTCGCGTTGCGTACGGCGCGGTTTGCGTAGGGGCGCTCGTGGTGCAGATGCCACGCCGGAATCCGGTAGCGCACGGATTCGCCGGTCAGGCCGTAGAGGCGGAGACGATGGCCGAAATCCTTGTCTTCGAAGCGTTCGAGGCGCTCGTCGAAGCCACCGACGGCGAGGGCGGCGCTGCGAGCGACCGAGGCGTTGCCGCCGTGGAATCCGACCGGTCGGCGCGACGGCCAGCGATCGAGGAGGTGGGCAAGTCCGGGCACGTGCGCCGCGCCAATGCGTCGGGAGCGACGGTGGCCGGGACGCCAGGAGCGAAGGCCATCGAGCGCCCCGGCCGTGACGTCGTGCGGCCCCAACGCCCGGGTCGTGGCCGGGGACAGTAGAACGGTGCTGCCCGAGAGGTAGCGCGCGGGTCGTGCGAACCGGAGGTGGGCGGCAACGAAGTCGGGGGAGACGACGATGTCTCCGTCGAGGAAGATGATCCAGTGCCCGGTCGCGCGTTCGAGGGCCTTGTTCACGATCCGTCCCTTGCGCAGCCCCCGGTCGGATTGCCGGACGTGGTGTACCGCGACGGGGGAGGCGCGCGCGAAGGTCTCCACCACGACGCGCGTCGGCGTGCCACTTCCGTCGTCGGCGATCAGGATCTCGAAGTCTTCGGTGCTCTGGCGTGCCAGCCCCGCGAGGGAGAGCGCGAGTGCGTCGGGATTCTCGTAGGTCGAGACGATGACCGAGGCGTGCATGGTCGGGGGTGCGGGCGTCGCTGGCACGCCCGGAACGTGGGGTACCGCCGGGACGGGAAGCGGGTCAAGCGAGGGCGTCTGCGGCGCCCGGAGCCGGTGGCGGTCGCGCGTGCGTCGCGTCGGCGCTCGCGATCGGCTACGGGTGCCGCGGATGCCCGAAGATCTACCCGAAAACCCGCCGCGCTCCGCCGCCGAGTTGTGGCGCGAATTTCGCGCGGCGGTCGCCTACCTGACC
>JAPOLW010000802.1 GCA_029976905.1 bacterium
TGGTGGGTTGCACATCACCGCCGTCACCATCTATGCGCCGACGCCACCGGGGATCCGCACTCGCCACGCGACGGCGCTCTGTGGTCCCACATGGGATGGTTCCTGTCCCCGGGCAGCGAGCAGGCCGACCCGGCATCGGTGACCGACCTGAGTCGATTTCCCGAACTCGTTTGGCTGGATCGGTACTTCGTCGTACCACCGCTCCTGCTGGCAGTGAGTCTGACGCTGATCTTCGGATGGCCCGGACTCCTCTGGGGCTTTTGTCTGGGCACGACCACCGCGTGGCACCTCACATACGCCGTGAACTCGCTCGCCCATCGGCTCGGGTCGCGGCGCTTCGAGACCGCCGACGACAGCCGCAACCTCTTGTTCCTGGCGCTCCTCACATTCGGCGAGGGATGGCACAACAACCACCACCGCTATCCGTCGGCAGCCCGTCAGGGGCTCCTCTGGTGGGAGATCGACCTCACCTATTACCTGCTGCGCCTTCTCTCGGCCGTCGGGATCATCTGGGATCTGATCGAGCCGCCAAAGCGCAAGCGGCGCGCTCCGGCCTGATGTCCATCCCAGCCCGCGTCGGGCTGATGCTGCTTTCGGCCGCGCTCTTCGGGCTCTCGTTCCCGCCCTACGGTTCGGCGGTCGTCGCATGGTTTGCGATCGTACCCTTGCTACTTGCCCTGCCCGGACTTCGGGTCGGGCCGACACTCCTGCTGTCCTGGATCTCCGGCCTCGTCATGGCCTACGCGATCACCGATTTCCTGCCCGATGCGGTCGCAAACTACTACGGCCAGGGCCCCGTGTTCGGAATTCTGCTCTTTGTCGCCAGCGTGAGCGTGATGTGCTGCCTCTCACACATGGCCTTTGCCGTCTGGTACCGCTGGCCGGCACGTCCGGAAGGCGCATCGGGGCCCTTTCTCGTCGGGGCGGCGTGGGTGGTCGCCGAGTTCGTCCGGGGAGACCTCGAAGGAAATCCCTGGGGCACCATGGGCTATACGCAGGCGCGCGTTCTTCCCCTGGCACAGATCGCGGAGTGGACCGGGGTCTACGGCGTGAGCTTTCTCCTGCTCTCCGCCAACGCTGCCATCGCCGATCTCATCCGGGCAAAGGCGACCGGGCGCGACGGCCGAGCCGAATTTCGTCGCCTGGGCGCCGTCGCCCTTCTGGTGGCCGTGGTGTTCACCGGGGGCTCGATGCGACTCGCGCAGGTCGAGCGCGAGCCCGCCGGCGACGTGCCCATCGCGGTGGTTCAGGGAAACATCGACCTCGGAGCGCGCTGGCAGCAGGCCCTCTACGGCAAAAACCTCGACGAATATCTCGCCCAGACCAGCGAGGCGCTCTCCGCCTCCTCCGCCGAGGTCGTCTTCTGGCCCGAGAACGCCATGACCTTCTTCGTCGAGGACGAGCCCCTGCATCGCGCCGCCATCGGGCTCGGCGGCGTCTTCCTGCATCTCGACGCCGAGCTGAACTTCCACCGGCTGTTCGAGGCCGAGATCGACGGGTTCTCGGTG
>JAPOLW010000803.1 GCA_029976905.1 bacterium
GAGCGGACGGTCGACCAGGGGCGTCGCCGTGCGAGCGGCGGGTACGAAGACATCCTCGATCGAAAAGTCGGTCGACCCGGTGCCGCAGAGGCCAGACACGTTCCAGGTATCGAGGAAGGTGACTTCGTGCGCCGGAACCAACATCAGCCGTGGAATCGGCGCTCCGTTGGGCGCCGTCTCGGCGACACCATCGCGCAACACCCGACAGCCACCGAGGATCCAGTCCGCATTCTGGCAGCCGGAGCCCCACGACCACCGACCGCTCACTCGAAAGCCGCTCTCCTGCACGACCGCACTACCCCGCGGCGCGAAAACTCCCGCCAAGGTCGTCGTCGGGGTCGCGAAGATGCCGCGCGCCTCGGCCTCGGGAAGATAGGCGAGCAGGCTTGCCGAGGTCGCGTGGATGAAGACGCACCAGGCGGCCGAACCATCCGCCTCGGCCAGGGACTCGACGGTCTCGAGCATCTGCGCCGGTGGCGCCTCCAGACCCCCATAGGCAGCCGGCGCGAGGAGGCGATGGAAGCCCTCCTCGGCAAAGCGTCGCGCCAGATCCGGGGGCAGGCGGCGTGCCGCCTCGATCTCGGCGGCACGTGCGCGAAGCGAAGGGCCCAGACGTCGTGCGGCGGCTACCGTGTCGACCATGGTGCCCTTCTAGCGCCGATGAGCAATGACGACAAAGGTGCTAGGACTGCGTCCATGGACGCGCCACCTGCACGGACACTCTTTTGTCGCGAGATCCACGTCCGTATCGAAAGGGGTCGCGCCGTCGGGGAGCTCGTCGACGACTTCCACCATTTTCGGGCGACGATCGAGCACGACGGCGAACGGATCCATCGGGCCGTCGGCGAAGCTCTGCGAATCCCCTGGCAAACCTGCGGGAGCGCCGTCGACCCCCTGCGCCGGCTCGAAGGTCAACGGCTGGCGAGCACCGCACGCGAGAGGGCGCGCCAGAGCGCGGCACGCCTGCAGTGCACGCATCTCTACGACGCCGCGTGTATCGCCGCAGCGCGCGCGGGCCGACGGGCGTCATCGGTGGTCTACCGAATGCTGGTCCCCGATCGCGTCGACGGCCGCTGTCGGGCAACGCTGGACCGCGACGGCAGGAACGCGCTCGCCTGGGAACTCGAAGGCCACACCGTGCGCGCGCCCGAGCCCTTTGCGGGACAGACTCTCATCGGCGGTCACTTCGCCGACTGGGTCGCCGAACACCTCGACGTCGAGATGGCCGAGGCGGCGCTCGCGCTCAGCCGCGCCTCGGTGATCTCCATGGGCCGGACCCTCGACCTCGACGATTGCGCACGCGCCGTCGACGTTCCGGGGACGCGGCTGGGCGTCTGCCATACCTATTCCGAACAGTTTGGCGACGTATCCTTCCGGGTGGTGGGCTCGGCGCGCGACCTGGCCGACGCCGACGACGCACGACGTGCCAGTCTACGACCCGACCCCGGCGAGATTCGCCGTTTTCACCGTCGCCCCCACTGAGAAGAGCCCCGGGTGCCTCCC
>JAPOLW010000804.1 GCA_029976905.1 bacterium
CTGGATCTTGCGGCGCCGGATCGGGGTCATCGAGGGGATCGGCCCGGCCCTGGCGAAGGTCCTCCTGTCCACGCTCGGGATCGTCGTCGTGTGCATCGCTCTCAAGAACCTGGTGGCGGTCCTGGGAACCCCGGATTCGTTCGGGTCGCGCACTGTGGTGGTGGCATTGGGAGTGCCGCTGGGCGCTCTCGTCTATGCGCTGTCTGCGTCGGCACTGGGCCTCGAGGAGATTCGGACTGCCGCGCAACGCGTGCGTGCACGGCTTGGCCCGCGGGAGGGACCCACGCATGGCGGCTGAGCCGCGGGAGGGACCCACGCATGGCGGCTGAGCCGGGGGAAGGATCCACGCATGGCGGCTGAGCTGCGGCATCCCTCCGTGGCGGCCTCCATCGGGGGGTGGCCGACGGAGATCCGTCGCTTCGATCTCGGCGCGGCCGTGCTGGACCTCGTAGCGGTCGCGCGGCTGGAGTCGTTGCTCGACCGTTCCCGTCTTCTCGCCGATGCTTCCTACGAACCACCCTATTGGGCGTTGGTCTGGAGTGGCGCGCCGCTGCTGGCGAGGTGGGTGGCCCGCCGTCACCAGCTTGCCGGCACCCGGTTTCTCGACGTGGGCTGCGGGCTCGGACTCGTAGGCCTGATGGCCGCCCGGCTCGGGGCGCGGGTGACGGCGGTGGATCGGGACGCGACGGCTCTGGCCTTCGTTCGGGAGAGTGCGGCCTACGCAGGGCTCGAAGTCGAGACGGTGGAAGGCGATGTGGCCGACGTCCTGCGTGCCGAGCCCTTCGACGTGGTCGCCGCGGCAGAAGTTCTCTACGAGCGGTCGGCCTTCGACCGCCTGGCTCGCGTTTTGGGCGAGTGTCTGGACCCCGCAGGGCGGCTCTACATGGCCGACGCTCGACGGGTAGACACCCGTTCCTTCTACGATATTCTGGTCCGAGAGGGGTGGGGGCGGGTCGAGCAGTGGGTCGAGACGATCGACGAAGAGGGGACGACGGTGCGGGTCGAACTATCGTCGTTCGCCCGGGCCTCGTCCTACGGTCCGGGGCGCGAGCGTTAGTCGGCCGACTGGCGATACTCGACCTGGTGGTCGAGGAGGATGTCTCCGTCTTCGGTCATCCAACCCAGCCGACTGGTTCGCTTCCCCTCGATGAGATGATTCACGAGTTTCACGCGGCTGACGGGTTTCCCCGATTCGCGCGCGACATGCCACGCTTTCAGGACCACCTTGCCTCGGGTGGAAGCTCGTGCGGTTTTGCTCAGTTTTTTGTCAGCCATTTTCCCTCACCTTCCGCGGGCCGTTCGGCCTTCCCCTGGACAGAACGGTGTTAGCCACCGGTCGGTTTGCACGCAAGTTGGCGCGGGTTTCGATTGGCGTGGATCTCGGTCGGGGCGCGGACGGCGACGTGATCCGATCCAGATGGGGCCGCGGGCGAAGGCCGGGAGGCGGGGGCGGGCACATCAGATGTGCCCGCCCCAGCAAGCCGCC
>JAPOLW010000805.1 GCA_029976905.1 bacterium
TCAGTCGGGAGGCACACGAGAATCTCGCCATTGCGATGAACCGGCTGGGCGGCAAATCCAATACCGGCGAAGGAGGCGAGGATCCGGTCCGGTACACGCTCGACGAGAACGGAGACTCGCGACGCAGCGCAATCAAGCAGGTCGCCTCGGGCCGCTTTGGTGTGACCAGCCACTATCTGGTCAATTCCGACGAGATCCAGATCAAGATGGCCCAGGGAGCGAAGCCCGGAGAGGGGGGACAACTTCCCGGGCACAAGGTCGACGACTACATCGCCCGGATCCGCTACTCGACACCGGGCGTCGGCCTGATTTCGCCGCCGCCTCATCACGACATCTACTCGATCGAGGATCTCGCGCAGCTCGTTCACGACCTCAAGAATGCGAATAACCAGGCGCGGATCTGTGTGAAGCTCGTCTCCGAAGTCGGCGTGGGCACCGTTGCCGCGGGCGTGTCGAAGGGCAAGGCCGACGTGGTGCTCATCAGCGGCTACGAGGGTGGGACGGGGGCGTCACCCCTTACGTCGATCAAGCACGCCGGGTTGCCCTGGGAGCTCGGTCTTGCGGAGACGCAGCAGGTCCTGGTGATGAACGACCTGCGTGGGCGCATTCGCGTGGAGACCGACGGTCAGTTGAAGACCGGGCGCGACGTCGCCATTGCGACCTTGCTCGGCGCCGAAGAGTACGGATTTGCGAGTTCGGCGTTGATCGCGTCGGGCTGCATCATGATGCGTGTCTGCCACCTCAATACCTGTCCGGTGGGCATCGCCACGCAGGACCCGAAGCTGCGGGAGCGCTTCACCGGCAAGCCGGAGCACGTCGTCAATTACCTGACCTACATCGCCGAAGAAGTGCGCGAGATCATGGCGGAACTCGGCCTGCGCACGATCGACGAGATGGTGGGTCGGGTGGACCTTCTCGATGCGACCGACGCGGTCGACCACTGGAAGGCCCGGGGCATTGATTTGACGCAGATCCTCCACAAGCCCGAGGTTCCCTCGGATGTCGCGATCCACTGCATCGAACCGCAGGATCACGGCCTCGAGAACGCGCTCGATAATCAGATCATCGAACTCGCCCGCGATGCCCTCGAAGAGCGCAAGCCGGTCGAATTCTCCCTTCCCATCAAGAACATCAACCGCACGGTCTGCACCATGCTGTCGGCGGAAATCTCCCGCCGACACGGAGTCGAGGGCCTTCCCGAGGATACGATCCGCATGCATTTCCGGGGCTCGGCGGGACAGAGCTTTGGAGCCTTTCTGGCGCACGGGATCTCGATCCGTCTCGAGGGAGATGCCAACGATTACTTCGGCAAGGGGATGTCGGCCGGGCGCATCGTCGTGCATCCGCCGGAAGCGGCCACGTTCGTTCCTGAAGAGAACATCATCGTTGGCAACGTCTCGCTCTATGGCGCAACGGGCGGCGAGGTCTTCCTGCGCGGCATGGCGGGTGAGCGTTTCTGTGTTCGCAATAGCGGTGTCATGGCG
>JAPOLW010000806.1 GCA_029976905.1 bacterium
ATGACAGATGGCGACGGCGAGCGCGTCGGTCGCATCTCCCGCCTGCACCTCGACGCCGAGAAGAGCCCCGACCCCGCGCGCGACCATCTCCTTCTGCGCCGCGCCAGCGCCCGCGACGGCCACCTTCACGGTGGCCGGCGGGTAATCGATGACCGGAAGTCCGCGGCGTCCCGCGCTGGCGAGGACGACGCCGCGCACCTCGCCCAGACGAAGCGCGCTCGAGACGTTCTTGCCGAGAAAGGCCCGTTCGATCGCGACCGCGTCAGGCGCCCAATGCTCGAGCAACTCTTCGACACGCACCGCGATCCGACCGAGTCGTTGGCTGATCTCGCCGGTCCCGGCGGCCGCCACCCCGCAGCCAAGTCGGCGCAACTCGCCGGAGGTCTCCTCGACCATCCCCCAGCCCGTCTTCCGCGAACCCGGATCGATCCCGAGTACCCGCACGATCCAGCCCCCACACCCCTTCCGGGACCCCGCGGTCCCCGGTTGGCCCTGCGTTCGCCGGGCCCTGGCGCCCGGGACGAAGCAGCGCGTGCCGTTCACCCCTCCAATTGCGCCAATGCCTCCTCGTCGAGATCCGCGTTCGCCGAGACGCTCTGGACGTCGTCGCTATCTTCGAGCGCGTCGAGGAGACGGACGAGTTTTTCGGCGTCGCTGCCGGTCACGCGCACCGTACTCTCCGGCAACATCGCGATCTCCGCGCTCCGCACGCCCGCCTGCCCCGACTCCAGGGCCACGCGCACGGCCTCGAACGCCTCCGGGTCGGTGGTCACCTCCCACGCTTCGCCCGCGTCCGAGACATCCTCGGCACCCGCTTCGAGAGCCATCTCCATCAACTGCTCCTCGGCCACCGAATCCCGCTCGACGAGCACGACTCCCTTGCGATGGAACATCCAGTTCACGCACCCGGCTTCGCCCATGTTTCCGCCGTGCTTGGCGAAACGGCCGCGCACGTCGGCCACGGTCCGATTGCGGTTGTCGGTCAGCGCCTGCACCAAAATAGCGACGCCACCGGGACCATACCCCTCGTAGGTGACGTCTTCGAAGGCCGCTCCATCGGTGTCGCCAAGCCCCTTCTTGATGGCGCGTTCGATGTTGTCGTTGGGCATGCTCGCCGCCTTCGCCGCGAGGATGGCGGTGCGCAACCTCGGATTGAAATTGGGATCGCCGCTATTCCCCAATCGCGCGGCCACGGTGATCTCGCGAATCAGCTTCGTGAAGATCTTGCCCCGCTTGGCATCCTGGGCAGCCTTCTTGTGCTTGATCGTACTCCACTTGCTGTGTCCTGACATGATTCCCTATTCGATGATTTTACCGACCAGATCATAGTCATGCGCTTCGGTGATCTCCACAGAGTGGAAAATTCCCGGACGCGCGTTACCCTCATTGATATAGACCAATCCATCTACTTCTGGCCCCTGAAACGCAGCTCTTCCCTGTAACAATAGCTCTGTCTCTTCTGCATAACCATC
>JAPOLW010000807.1 GCA_029976905.1 bacterium
CGGGAAAGACGTCCGTCGTCCACCGGGCGATGTCGTAGGTGGCCTGCGTCTCGAGAAGAACGACACCGCTCACGCGCGTGGACTGGCGAAGCACTGGATCCTCGCTGCCCGGATCGGCGAGGTCGTCGGTGGCGCCGATCCACAAACTGGTACCCGCGCCCGCCGACGCCCCCATCAGGACGACCCGATCGGGGTCGACGCCGATCCGGCCTGCGTGACGACGGATGAACTGAAGACACAGAGCGCTGTCGCGCAGCGACTTGATCACGCCGATGTCTTCGGGCCTGCGTATGAGACGGTAGTCGGCGGTCGCCACCGCGATGCCCGCGTCGATCAGCCTTTTGGTCTCCCCGGCCCGCCCCGGTTGCCAGGCGGCCTTGCGGCTCCCGCCAGTGAACCCACCGCCGTGCAGGAAAAGCAGTAGGGGCGCGCGAACGCGGCCTTTCGGGAGCAGGATGTCGAAGACGTTCCTCTCGCCGTCGGGGCCGTAGGCGACGCCTTCGTAGAAGATCGCGTCGAGATCGGCGATGGACTCCGGGGGCGCGGACGGAAAGCCGAGGACCGGGTCGGGTTGCCCATCCCCGCAGCCACCGATCAGCAGGAGGGCCAGGCCGAGGAGGGAGCGGGCCACCCCCCGGCAATGCGAATCTCGTTCGCGCGTCCCGCGGAGCGGACGCCTTGCAGCGGCCCGTCGGTCCCCGCGCCGCCGTGCCACCGGCATCCTCTCTGCGGTTGCCGCCTCCCCCGATTCCTTCGCTTCCGTCGTGGTCATCCGCCCCCCGCCGTTCCGATCATCGGTTCCCGGCTCACTCCGTGATGCCGAAGCGCTCGAGGCCGTAGCAGGCGATCGCATTGGTGCGCAGCACCTTGCGACACTCTTCGGCGTCCATGCCAGCCCTCTCGAAGAGGTCGCGGGCGACCTTGCGGGAGTCGGGGAAGGTGCCGTCCGAATGCGGATAGTCGGTCTCGAAGAGGATCATGTCGATTCCGATCTCGTCGCGGTTCTTGAGCCCCGTCAGATCGTCGAAGATGCACGACCACACGCGCCCGTCGATCTGCTCGCTGGGCGCGACCGAGAACTCGACGCCGCCGACGCCGTCGCGCCACACGCTGTCCATGCGCTCGCGCTGAAACGGCACCCATCCCGCCTGACTCTCGGCGTAGGAGATCTTGAGCTTCGGGAAGCGGGTCAGCGTCTTCGAGAAGACCCAATCGGCAAGCGACGCCTGGGCATTCTGGGCGTACAGACACATGCTGGTCGCCAAAGGGGCGTCGGGCGAGGTCGACGGCATCGAGGAGGACGATCCGATGTGCATCGAGATCGTCGTCTCGGTCTCCTCGCACGCCTCCCAGAGCACGTCCCACTGCCCGGTGTAGAGGCTCGGGAAGCCGAGCTTCGACGGATTCTCGCTGAAGGCGATGGCGTGACTGCCCTTCGCGGCGCAGCGTCGCAACTCGGC
>JAPOLW010000808.1 GCA_029976905.1 bacterium
AGTGATCCCAGGCGTCGGCCGCCCTGCGATCGAGGAAATAGAGATGCATGTCGAGACGGTCGACATTCTCGACCTTGGGGATGGCCATGGGCGCGTCCCCTTGCGGAATGCCCGACCACGCCGAGCACGAGGCGACCGGAGACCCGGCGAGAAACTCCGGCAGGTACCGGCCGCGAAACCAATCGTCGAAATCGTCCTGGGAGACGCCTTCCTTGCGCTCGACGACGACCGAGACGAGCCCCTCGAAGCGATGATCGAGAGCGAGAGCCAGCGGGACCGGGTCGTCATCGCGATAGTCGACCCAATCGTGGGTATACAGGAGCGTGTGCACGTGCGTGCGATCGTGGAACCCGCGATCATTCTGATACAGCCAGAACGCCTGCTTGTTGCCCCATTCGTTCCATTCGTCGTGGTGTCCTTCGAGGACCCAGTACATCGCCAGAAACGAACCGGCCCGGACCGTCGGTTGGGCGATCGGGCTCGGCTCGGGGAAACGCAACGCCTTCAGATCGCGCGTCGAGACCCAGCGGCTTCCGGCAAAGAGCCAGGGTCCGATCATGCACCCGCCGTAGAAATGGTCACGCTCGTACCAACGGTTGTACTCGACTTCCTTGCCGCGGGCGGGATCCACGACGGTGAAGAGCATACTCCCCACCCGGACCGGATCGTCCTTCATCGGCCCCGGGCTCCAGCCGATTCCTCCTGGCAGCGCGGATCCGTCTCCTGGAGACGCGTGATGAAGGCATCGTCGATCGGCAGGCCGACGCAGCCCCTCTTCTTGTCGCAGAGGAAGTCGAACTCGCGGGCGTCTTCGTGACAACCCAGGCATTGTCCTCCGAACATGTTGATCACCTCTTCGCGACCGCGCACGTTGATCTCGGTCCCCGCGGAAGACACCAGGAGCTCGAAGTACTCCCAGTTGTTGTTGGCCGGATCGAAGTCCGGCCCCCTCTTCACCATGGCCTCGCCCGGGAAGAGCTGGATGATCGTTCCGACCGGATACTCCAGCCCCTGCTGCGGATTGCGTGCCAGGGCGAGAGCCTCGTCGAGGAAGCCGAGTTTGTTGGCCACGCGCACGTTGCGGACGCGCTCCCAGTTCTTCAGACATTCGAAGTCGTCGGCCGTGGCCTCGTAGTCCAGGGGTTCCGCCGGAGGCGAGGAGACCGTCCCTGCGTCCCCGCACCCCAGCAGGGCGACCAGGGCCCAGGCGATCCCGAACCGGTAGGGCGCTGCGCTCGTCTTCATGTCTCGATCCTTTCCGTCCCCCGTGCTCCGACGACGTCGCCGGCCGGGTCGCCCGGCACGAGATCGTGCGACCCGGCTTGCCGTGCTCTGCCACGGAGCGATAGGACGTACCGATGGCTACCATGGTGCGCGCCGGGACGCTCCCGGAGCTTCTCGCCGCAGCGGCCGCCGCAAGCGGCGCCGCTCCGGCCTTCCGGTATCGCGACGAG
>JAPOLW010000809.1 GCA_029976905.1 bacterium
GCGTCTCTGCGTCAGATTGCAGCAGAAGGGGGTGGGGTCCTCGTCTATCTCCATCAGGAGGGTCGAGGCATCGGCCTCGCGAACAAGATTCGCGCCTACGCACTCCAGGATGCGGGACTGGACACGGTCGAAGCCAACCTCGAGTTGGGGTTCGAGGATGACCAACGAGACTACGGCATCAGCGCCCAGATGCTGCGTGACCTTGGCGTAAAGCGTGTTCGTCTCATGACGAACAACGAACGCAAGATCGAAGGACTTTCGCGTTATGGCATCGAGGTGGTCGAGCGCGTGGCTCTCGAAGTCGTGCCGCACGACGGAAACATTGACTACCTGCGCACGAAGCAGGAGAAGCTGGGGCATCTCCTGACCGGGCTCGATGGGTCGAAGGGAAAGCCGAATTGATGCGGGAGCTCGAGGGAAAGATCGCAGGAGGTGGGCGCCGGGTGGCCATCGTCGTTTCACGGTTCAACCGCTCGGTGACCGGGGGATTGCTCGATGGTGCTCTCGCGGGCTTGCGCGAGCACGGGGTCTCCGAAGACGGGATCGACGTCCTGCACGTGCCGGGCGCGTTCGAGATTACCATTGCGGCTTCCGAGGCCGCTCGCACGGGCCGCTATGCGGCCGTGATCTGTCTGGGTGCGGTGGTGCGTGGCGAAACACCGCATTTCGAATTCATCGCGGGCGAAGTCAGTCGTGGGGTTTCCGAAGCCGCGTGTCGACATTCGGTGCCGATGGCTTTTGGTGTCCTGACCACCGAGAACATGGAACAGGCATTGGCGCGGGCCGGCGAGGGCCACGGAAACAAAGGTTTCGAGGCGGCGGTCGCGGCGCTCGAGATGGCCGGTCTCCTGCACGAGCTGGAATTGGCGAAGTAGACCGTGGCCGCCCGCGCGGGATTGCGCCGCAGCGCTCGCATCCTGGCGGTGCAAGCGCTCTACCTGATGGAGTTGGGCGATGCTCCGATCCGGCGTGCCGTGCGCACGGCGGCCCGGCTCAGCCGTGAGGACGGTTCCTTCGAGGATCCACCCGAACTGCCCTATGCCGAAGCTCTCGTCGAGGATGTCGAGCGCGACAAGGTCGCCATCGATCTGTCGATCGGAGCGTCGGGGACGCGCTGGCGGGTCGATCGGATGTCACCGCTCGACCTCCAGATCCTCCGTGTCGCAACGGCCGAGATGCGGACCCGTCGCGAGGATCTGCCAGCGGCCGTCGTCATCGACGAAGCCATCGAAGTCGCTCGTTCCTTCGGCGGCGACGGGGCGACGGCCTTTGTGAACGGGGTGCTCGACGCAATTGCGCGACAGCTGGCTCGGGAGGGGCGCGGCGGGAGGGCGGCTGAGGCCGGGGCACGTGCTGGCGCCTCGACAGAAGGCGATCGGCGGG
>JAPOLW010000080.1 GCA_029976905.1 bacterium
CACCGAGTCCAGCACGAGCAGCTCGCAAGGCCCCTCGCCCGGAGGCGTCGCACCCGCCTCCTCGCAAGTGGTCGCCATGCGCTCGCCGACGGGTACGTCGGCGCCGGCGCGCCCGCGCGTCAGCGTCGCCTATGTCACCCGGGACGGGGCGCCGTGGATCGAGGAGTCGTTGCGGGCGGTGCGCAGGCAGACCGGGGCGTTCGACCTGGCCGAGATCCTCGCCATCGACTCGGGGTCCCGTGACGGCACCGTCGCGCTTCTCGAACGTCATGGGGCGCGGGTCGTCCGGATCGAGCCCGCGAGCTTCGGACACGGCCGGACCCGCAACCTCGCGGTGCGCGAGGCGCGGGGTGATCTGGTCGCTTTTCTCACCCAGGACGCGGCGCCGGCCGACGAGCGCTGGCTCGACGGGCTCGTACGCGCCCTGCAGACCGACCCGCTCTGTGCGGCGGCGTGGAGTCGGCACCTCCCGCGTGACGACTGTCATCCGATGGAGCGCCGCATGCTGGCGGAGCATCCCCCTTTCCGCGAGGACGCCGCCCCGATCCAGACGGCGCGCGGCAACCCGGACTACGCCCGGGACCCAGACGCGCAGTGCTCCCTCTCCAACAACGCCGCCGCCTACCGGCGCGACCTCCTCCTGCGCCGCCCGTTTCCCGACGTTCGCTTCGCCGAGGATCGCTCCTGGGCGCGGGCGCGGCTCGAGGAGGGATGGCGCACCGTTTTGGTGCGGGACTCCCTGGTGCGACACTCCCACTCCTATTCCCCGTGGGTGAACCTGCGGCGCAATTTCGATCATTTCCGGACGATGGCGGAAGATCTGGGGTACACAGACGACTTCTCGCTGGCCGACGGCTGGCGTGCCTCCTTCCTCGAGATGCGTCGGGACGTCGCCTTCCGCGCGCGCGAGACCGGAGGCTCGAAACTCGTCTCTGCCGCGCGATGGGCGTTGCCGGCAATCCTCTACCACCTCGGTGCCTTCACCGGTCGATGGCTCGGCGCACACGCCGACCGCCTGCCAGCCGGAGTTCCGGACCGCCTTTCGATGCACGTCGCCTCCGGGGTGCGGGAGCGTCGGCGATGAGTGCCGAGCGGCCGCGGGTCAGCGTCCTCGTTCCGAGCTACGACCACGAGGAGTTCGTGGTCGCCGCCGTCCGGAGCGTACTCGATCAGACCGGGGTGACGGTCGAGGTCGTCGCGATCGACGACGGGTCCCGGGATGGGAGTCTCGCGCGGTTGCGCACGATCTCCGATCCGCGACTGCATGTCCTGGCGCAGGAAAACCGCGGCCTCTCGCGCACGCTGAACCGGGGTCTGGAGCTGGCGCGGGGACGCTGGGTGAAGATGCTGCCCTCGGACGATCTGCTGGAGCCCGGCGCGTTGGCCCGCCAGGTCGCGCAGGCCGAGGCGGCATCGGCGGTAGCCGTCTTCTGTCTGCCGACGGTGGTCGATGTCGCGAATCGTCCTCTGGCAGATCCGGCTCCCCAGGCGTGGTTCGATCTCGAGGCGTCCGACACGGGAGCGCTCCTGCGTGCATTGATTGCGCGCAATCCGCTCTGCGCGCCGGGTGCACTCTTCGACCGCGCGGTCGCCCTGGAGGTCGGTGGGTTCGATCCCTCTCTGCGCATCGCGCAGGACTATGACCTGTGGTTGCGGCTCCTCGCGCGGGGGGAGGGCCGCCTTCTCCCCGAGCGTCTGGTGCGGGTCCGATGGCACGGTGCCAACCAGAGCGCAGCCGTGACGCCGGCGAGCGAGGCCGAACGCGCCTACGTCGTGGTCGGGGCCCTGCGGCGCTACGGCCTCGACCGCCTCATCGAGCACTTCGGCCCCGGCGGCCGGGTCGGGTTGGCGGCGGCACTGGTCGGCTCGGGCCTGCGCGAAGCCTTCCCCTTCGCTCGCGCGTTGCTTGTCGCGCACCGCGCCGCGGGCGGGCGGATTCCGCCGCAGGCTTCTTTGCAGCCACTGCTTTCCGAGGCCCCCGAGCTGATTCGGCCCGGGGCGTGGGGAGGCGTCGGCGACGGAGGTGGAACGGTCGGGTCGTCGGCTGGCGACGAACGTGGACGGGGCGGTCCGGGCGGGTCGCGCGGAGGCGACGGCACGTGAGGCGTCCCTCCTGGTTGGTGCGTGTGCTCCGTGCCCGACGGGCCCCCGCGTCGAGACCGCGTCCGGCACGGCCGGCGCCGCCGGTTTCGCCGGGGCGGTGCGAGGACGTGTGGCTCGTCGTGGCCCCGGGTGGCGGGGACGGCCCTCATCAGGCGCGCGCCGTCCGCTTCGCCCAAGCACTGGCCGCGCAGGGGCTCGCGACCACCTTCGTGGCGCGGCATGCGGGAGGCGCCCGCCCGGAATCCGGCGCCAAGCTGCGCGTCGTGGACCAATGGAGCCTCGCGGACCTGAGCGGGTCGTTCGTAGGCTGTCCCGATCGGGTCCGGGTGGTGCTCGGGGTCGCTGACGCCGAGACGATCGCTCTGGCGCGTGACCTCGGCGCCGATGGTGCGCGCGTCGCCTACGACGGCCCCGCCCCCATGGTCGTCCCGGCGCCCGCGCTCTCGTACGACGCCGAGACCGAGCGTGCGCTCGTCGCGGGCGTCGAGGATCTGATCGCCGCAGACACCCGCACCGCGCGTCATCTCGGGGCGCAGGCCGGTGGCGGTCGATTGGTGCACGTTCTCGCCGACGACGAGACGGACCCGGCGCGTCGTTTGTGCGAGGTGGCGCCCGGCCCCTCGGTCGCGGTGCTGCTCACCTCGGGCCCGGAAGCATCCCAGACGCTCGATGCGGTCGACCAGTTTGTGACCGCGCGCGGGGACGGCGCCTACCGCCTGGTCGTGGTGGCCAGCGCGGCCGATCCGGCGGCGCCGGCTCTGGAGGCCCTCGAAGAGGACGGACGCCTTCACCTCCTGCGCAGCGCTCGGGAGGGCCTCGCGGCCGCCTGGGACCTGGGTCTCTCGGCGACCCGGAGCGAGGTCGTCGCCCTCGTCCACGCCGGTCAGCGGCCGGATGGGCCCGGTTGGTTGGCGGTCGCGCTCGAGGCACTGGCCGAGCACCGAGAGGTCGGTGCCGTCGGCCGGCACGCCCTCGACGTCGATGCACGGTTCACCACCGGGGGGATGGAATCTTCGGTCGTAGCGCTCGATCCGGCGGGTCTGGTCGCCCGCCGCGGCGTTCTGCGCCGGGCTGGCGGGGTCGGCGGGGAGGCGGACCTGGGGGCGCTGGCTCCGATCGACCTGGGATTCCGGATGCGGGATCTCGGCGTTCGGCTCGCCCATTGCTCCGCTCTGGGCGTGCGCGGGGACGAGCCTATGGCGGTCGGCACCCCCGCCCAACGACGCGAGCTGAGGCGCCGATGGGCCCATCGGCCGGGCTACCTCGGGGGACCGGGAGATCCTTGAGCGTGGCGGAAGTGGCGGGCGGTTGGCCCGACCGGGGTGATTCGGCTACTTCTGGAGGGAGAACGCGGCGCGGAGCATCCGGGCTGAATAGCACGGCAAACGAGCCGTCTATGCTGGGTCGGGTCGCAATTCGCGCGGCGCTGCGTCGAACGGATACGTCGAGACATGGCTCAATTTCAGTACCGGGCAGCGGACGGCGAGGGGAAGATCCTCGAAGGCATGATCGAAGCGGCCGAGGTGTCGGTTGCGGTCTCCCGCCTTCAGGAGCGCGGCCTCGTGCCGCTGCGCGTAGCCGAACCGAGCCCGGAGCGAAGCGGGCTTGCGAGCATCTCTCTACCGTCGATCGACTTCAGGAAGCGGATCAAGCGCAAGGATCTGCTGGTCCTGACCCACGAGCTCAGTACTCTGCTCGCGGCCGGACTCCCTCTCGACCGGAGCCTGTCCATCCTCTCGGAGCTCTCCGAGAACCCCGAGATGAAGGCGGTCGTCGGCGACGTGCTCCAGTCGGTGCAACGGGGCAAGTCTCTCGCCGAATCGCTCGCCGAGCACCCCAAGGTGTTCGAGCCCCTGTACGTCAACATGGTGCGGGCGGGTGAGATCGGTGGTGTCCTCGATTCGGTGCTCCAGCGCCTTACCGAGTACCTCGAGAGCGCCACGGAACTGCGCGACGAAGTGCGCTCGGCGATGATCTATCCGGTCATCCTTCTCATAACCTCGTTCGTCTCGGTGACGATCCTGTTGACGTACGTTCTTCCGAAGTTCCAGACCATCTTCACCCAGGGGGGGCAGACCCTCCCGTTCACGGCGCGGGTGATGATGGGAATCTCCGACGGCATGCGCTCCTATTGGTGGGTCGGTGTTCTGCTGGCGGTGGCCGGAGGCGTGGGTTTCACGCACTGGGTCCGGACCCCGGCTGGAAGGCTTTCGTGGGATCGTTTTCAGCTTCGCGTCGTCCTTTTGGGCGATCTGGCGCGCAAGGTGGCCGTGGCGCGCTTCGCACGCACGCTGGGGACCCTGCTGCGCAGCGGCGTGCCGATGCTGCAGGCCCTCGACATCGTGCGCGACGTGTCGGGCAATGTCGTGCTCGCCGAGGCGGTCGACGAGGTCAAGGTCGGTGTTCGCGGCGGTGCGGGCGTTGCCGGACCCTTGAGCCACAGCGGTGTCTTCCCCCAACTGGCCTTGCAGATGATCAGCGTCGGCGAGGAGACGGGTCGGCTCGACGACATGCTCGTGCAGGTTGCCGACTATTTCGACAAAGACGTTCGCAATACCGTGAAATCGCTCACGGCCCTCGTGGAGCCCGTCCTGCTCCTCGGGGGCGGTGTCGTCGTCGCTTTCGTCGTTCTTTCGATGTTCTCGGCGATCACCAGTGTCAACAACATGCCGTTCTGAGGATCCGGCAGACATCGAGGAATCCATGAAAGTGATGGTCGAAAGGAAGAAGGCCCTGCTCGCACGTGAGGCGGGCTTTACATTGGTCGAACTCCTGGTGGTGCTCGTCATCATCGGCCTGCTCGCCACCCTGGTGGCGCCGAACTTCATCGGCCAGAGCGAGAAGGCGAAGCCGAAGACCGCGCGCGTCCAGCTCGAGAACCTGCGCAACGCATTGGACATGTTCCAGCTCGATGTCGGGCGCTACCCGTCCACGGACGAGGGGCTCGATGGTCTGCGTCTGCGGCCGAGCACGGCCCCGCGCTGGGCGGGACCCTATCTGCGCGACGAGTTGCCGATGGACCCCTGGGGGAACCCCTACTTCTACCGCAGCCCAGGTGAGGGCGGTGCGGCATACGACATCGGCAGCTACGGCTCCGATGGTCGCTCGGGTGGTGCGGAGACCGGCGCCGACATCGTCGTTTCCGGCTGACGACCGGGTGGCCCTCGACGGGTCGCGGGGCATGGCCGGCTTCACGTTGATCGAGTTGGTCATCGTTCTCGTGATCATCGGTCTGGGCGCGGCTCTCGTCGCTCCGGCAATCGACTCGGGGATGCGCATGCGAGAAGTCCGCAGCGGCGTGCGCGCTCTGGCATCGGTCTTCAAGACGCTCCAGAGCGACGCCATTCGTACGGGCCAGACCCAGACGCTCTTGATCGATTCGGTCGAGAACGAGCTCGTGGTCGAGGGAACCAACCGGAGTCTCTCGCTCGGGGACGTCGTTCGGCTCGCGAAATTCGGTGAAGTCGTCGTCGACACCGATGGGGTCGCGCGTGTCCGCTTCTTTCCCAATGGAAGCAACTCGGGGGTCTCCGTCCTGGTCGACGATGCGGAGAGTCCAGAGAATCTCGGCTACGTCGTCCGACTCGATCCACTGATCGGGTCGGTCGAGGTCTTCGACGAGTCGACGTCATGAAGAAGACCCGCGGCTTCACTCTGATCGAAATCGCCATCGGCATGGCGGTGCTCGGGCTCGGCATCGCCTCGGCGCTGCAGGTCTTCGGCGGTGCCGTTCAGCTCGCGCGCGGCGCGGGGCGGCGGACCGAGGCGGTCATGCACGCCAAGGCGCTCATGGACTCGAGCCTGTGGGCGCCCGAATTCTCGAAGAGTGTCTCCCACGGTGAAATTGGCAACGGGTTCCGGTGGGAGCGCAACATTCGACCTGCCGCGACGGAGGAGGACATCGACGGCGAACTTCGCTCCGATGTTCGCCTGACGGTGGTGACCGTCGAACTGCAGTGGGACGAGCCCTCCGGGGTCAAGACCTATCAGGTCGCGACGATGCGCATCGAGCCGGTGTACGAGGATTGAATGGCGCGGGCGTCCAATGGGAGGGGCCCCGAGGCAGGCTTCACGCTCCTCGAACTCCTCATCTCCATGAGTCTGCTGGTCGTGATGATGGCGATGACCTACAGCGTCTTCCAGACCGCGATGACTGCCGTACCGCGCGGTGAAGAGGCCGCCGAACGGTCGGCCCGCCTGCGCATGGCGACCTCGCTCTTGACCCGTCAGGTTCGCTCGCTCGTGGACTACCCCGCGGAGACCGAGGATGACATCTACACCTTCTTTGTCGGGGATGAGCAGAACCTGAGCTTCATCACGGCGGCCCCTCAACTCGGCGGAGGAGAGGGGCTCGGCTGGGTGACCTACTCGACCGACGGCGAGGCACTCGTCATGGCCGAGCGTCTCATTTTTTCCGCCGGCGTCGTCGCGGGGGACGAGCCCGAGGAGGCTTCGGAGGCGATCCTCCTTGCAGGGCTATCGGGCGCGCGCTTCGAATACCTCCGTCTGGACGGCCCCGATGCCGAGTGGCTCGACGCCTGGGACGCCGCCGAGGAACTGAATCCACCCGCCGCGATCCGGGTGACCCTCGCTGGTCTGGGGATCGACGACTCCTACTGGGTTCAGGAAATCCCCGTGATGACCGTGGTCTACGCCCTGGGCGCCTACGATTCCGACGTGGGTCTCGGATCGGATGGAGACGTCTTCGGGGCGGGATTCGACGAGGACGACGATGACGACTTCTGAGTTGCCGACCGGCGGTGGGCAGGCGCAACGGGGGTTTGCGCTGCTCATCGTCCTGTGGATCTTCATCATCTTGTTCGCGGTGGGCGCGGAGTTCTCTGGCGCAATGCGTCAGGACGTCACGGCGACCATGAACTTTGCAGGCGAGACCCAGAGCTACTATCTTGCAGCGGCGGCAGCGAACCGAACCTTCTATCGGGCCTTGATTGCCCGGGACGAGGCGAAACTGGAAGCGCTACCGGAGGACGAGGAGGAGGAAGAGGAGACGGAGCCGCTGGTCCGGATCGACGGCCAGTGGCACCAGGAGGAGTTGTGGGGTGCGCCGGTGTGGGTGAAGATCAGCGACGAGTCGGGCAAGGTGCCGATCAACCTCGTTTCCGAGGGGCTCCTTCGCGTGATCTTGCGCAACGTCGGCCTCGAAGTGGAAGAGGCCGATGATCTTGCCGCTGCCATCCTCGACTGGCGGGACGCCGACGACGAAGTCCGGGTCAACGGCGCCGAGAGCGACTACTATCTCGACCAGCCCCGCCCCTACGTGGCCAAGAACGCGCGCCTCGATGCTCTCGAGGAATTGATGCTCGTGCGCGGTGTCACCTGGGACCTCTACCACGGTGAAACCCAGGACTTTCCCATCGGGCTCAAACGGCTCTTCACCGTCTTCAACCCGCAGCCATCCCTCAACGTGCGATCCTCGCCGCCGCCGGTCTTGCGGGTGCTCTTCGGTCTCGGACCGGAGCAGCTCGCCGAGTTCATCGAATTGCGCTCGACGGGCGCCGGGGGCTCCTCGGGCTCATCGAGACCATGCTGCCCGATGTCGGACTGGCCGATTTGCTGACCGACGAGGCGCCCAACATGCTCACGGTCGAGGTCCAGGCACAGATGCCCGATTCTCCCGTGGCCGCGCACATCGGCGCCGTGATCGATCTCGGTGAGTCCAACGAAGGGGTCTACATCCTGCGTTGGTTCGATCAGCTTCCGGCGGCCGACGTGGGTGATGCCGTTCCCATGGAGGAGGCGGCGTGAGCGCCTCTTCGAACCGATTGCTCCGGCGTGTCACGCGGCTCGACTTTCTCGAGGGATTGGGCGTGTCGATTGGCCGGCGCAGCGTCGCCTTCGCGCGGCTCGTCAAGCGGATGGCTTCGGTGTCCCTTCAGGAACATCGGGTGGTGGCGCTACCTCCGCCCGAGGACCCCGTCGCTCGCCGTGCGGCGCTCACCGCGGCGGTGCGCGCCTTCCTCGACGAGACCGAGGGCGCGACGGACCGCGTCTACGTCAGTGTTCCGCGCAGTCTCACCATCGTCTCGCGCCTCAGCCTTCCGGCTTCCGTGAAGGCCGATCTCGAGCAGGTGGTCGAATTCGAAGCCGACCGACTCCTGCCGCTCGCGCGAGACGAGGTCTATCTCGACCATCTCGTGCGCGACGCCGGCGAGAAGGTCGAAATCCTGCTCGTCGGGCTTCCCCGGCGCGCCGCCGCAGAGATTCTCGATGCCCTCGAGGACGGGGGAGCGCACGTGCGAAGTCTGGTGACGACGCCCCTCGCGATGCAGGACTTCATTGCCTTCACCCCTGCGGGTGCCGAGGGGCCACTCGTCACCGTGGTCGATGACGGTGGGTCGATCGAGCTCGCCGAGCTGTCGGGCGGCGAGCTGGTGGCAAGCCATGTGCTGCGGCCGGGCGAGGTGACCTCCGAGGCGTCGGTGGGTGGCATCGTCAGGCGCGAAATCGATCAGATGGTCGGCGCATCCGCCGACACGCCGGTCTACGGAATCGCGATGGAGCCTGAGGGGACCGGGACTCGCCTGCCCAGCGATTTGCTCGGGCGCGGACGTGAGTTGCTCGAGATGGCGCGCGGCCTGCTGCGGGTCCCCGAAGGGTTCTTCGATTCGGCCTCGCCCGCGCTGGTGCCGGCGATCGGGGCCGGTCTTGCCGCCGTCCGGGAGGGGGCGACCGACTTGAACCTGCTGCCGGCCGACGAGCGTCGCGCGGTCGAGGAAGGAGCGCCGGTGGTGACCTTCTTCCTGGCGGCGGTGCTCGTCGTCGTAACGGTCGTGTGGTTGTCGAGCGCCCTGGTGAAGGACCACCTCATTCTCAGTGGTCTGCGCACGGAGCTGGCGGCGCTCGAGCCCCGCATGCGGCAGGTGCATGCCCACGAGGCAGAGATCGACGCGCTCCAGGAGAAGATGAAGGCCCTGGCCGAGGGAGAGAACGTCCGCAACGCACTCTTCTTGCAGGAATTGACCCGGGTGGTGCCCCGGGACGCATATTTGACGACCTTCCGGATGCGCAACGGGCGGGTGGAGCTCGAAGGCTTCGCCAACTCGGCGTCGGATCTCGTTCCGTTGCTCGAGAAGTCGCGCCTGTTCAAGAACGCCCAATTCACGTCACCGGTGACCAAGGTGCAGAACAACCAGGAGCGGTTCTCGCTCTCGACGGACCTGGCTCGATGAGAGATCTCCTGGCCAATTTTCTGGCCCGTCTTCAGGCGACGAACCGTCAGCAGAGGCTCTACATCGCGCTGGGACTCGTGGTCGCCATCGTCCTCCTTCGCTTCGGGGCTGGGTGGTTCGTGGAATACCGCGATGATCTGAAGGCGGACATCCGGCTCACCGCGCAGCGGCTCGCTGCCGCGCAGAAACTTCTCGAACGCGCGCCGGATACGGAGGATCGGGCCAGAGCGCTGCGCTCGCGCTACCGCACGACCGTCGCCCGGCTGGTGCCCGGAGACACGCCGACCCTGGCGGCGGCGGAACTCCAGGACCTGGTGTCCAATCTTGCCGCGAAGAACGACGTGCGCATCCAGACGACACAGGTCTTGCGGGACGAGGCGTTGGGCTCGTTCCGGCAGGTTTCGCTTCGTGTCACCGCCTCGGGCGAGATCCGGAGTCTGGCCGGTCTGTTGTCGGAGCTCGAGTTCGGCGATTTGCAGGTCAGCATTCCCTTCCTCGAATTGAGTCGTCGTGGGGCTTCCGTGCGCCGTCGGGGCAACAAGGCCATCGAGGCGCGCGCGGTTTCGGCGACCTTCCAGGTTGCGGGAGTCGTGGCGGGGAGCGCGGAGCTGCCGGACGAGGCGGCGGCGGCCGGGGCCCCGGCCGCCGCGGGGCGCGAGGATTCCACGGCCCTCGCGGCGGCGCCGTCCGCGTCCGCACCGCGCGGTGGCGACAGGCCGGAGCGGACGGGCGCACCACCGCCTCCGCGCGACGAGCGCCCCATCGCCGAGCGGGGCTACGAGCGTTCTCTGGGGCAGCGGTGAAGAGACGATGAAGCGATTCAGCGTCCTGAACGTCCTATTGTTGGCCCTGATTGCGCTCGCGGCGTGGCGCACGGTCGACGTTTGGCGACGAGACGCTCCGGTCGTCGACGCCGGGAGCGCCGCACGTCCGCTCGAGCCCCTGCCGCAGCCACCCCGCAAACCAGGGATCCCCCAGATGGTGGATACGATTGCCAAGCAGGACCTGTTCGACTCCTCCCGCAAGGAGGGTGGGGAAGAGGACGCGGAGCCGCAGCCGGAGGCAACCCCGGCGCCTCCACCGACCCTCAAACTTTCGGGGGTTCTCTTCGTCGGCCTCGAGCCGGAGGCCGTCCTCACCGACAGCGCACAGGGCAACAAGCAGATTCGACTCCGGGTCGGGGAGGAGATCTCCGGCTATCGTGTCGACCGGATTTCGGCCGAGGAGATCGCGTTGGTCAGCGGGAACGGGGAAGAGGTCCTGATTCCGCTTCTGATCGAAAGCGGAAAAGGGAACAAGGTCGCGAGGGGGCCGGGGGGCGTGCCGACTCCGAAGGCGGCGGCCGCACGCAGTGCCGGCAGTCGGTCGTCCAGAAAGGTCGCGAGCAATGCCAAGGGTGACGAAGCGAAATCCGAGGCAGAGCGACGCCGGGAAGATGCTCGACGTCGCGCCGAGCGCGCCCGGGAGCGTCTGAAGCGTTTGCGTGCCGAGGCCGCCAAGAAGCGCTGAGGAGAAGGGCTTGGGTTTTACAAGAGCCAGTGAACTCCGCTACACCCGCCCTGCGAGGGGGGGAATGGGGCCACGCATGGAGGATACACGTCGGCGTTGGCGAGAAGGCCTGGGGCTCCTTGCCCGGGTCCTTCTTGGACTGGCGCTCTTGCTCGGCGCGTCTGCACCTGCCTTCGCGCAGGCCGATCCCACCGGCAATGCCGGGGTGCCGGCAGCGGCCCCGGGCAACTCCGGGGCGAT
>JAPOLW010000810.1 GCA_029976905.1 bacterium
CCAGCCCTTTGACAATCACCGGCAAGGGAGATCGCTCGACGAGCTCCTCGAGATCCGACCACTTCAGACCCGGGTCGAGCATGTTCCAGATCGGCGTCAGCTTCGAGGTTGGATGCCTCCCAGTTGCCGCGATAACAGGCATCACCATCGACCCGCGCAGGCTGAACCCCGTGTGCCGATCGTGTTCACGACTCCCGAGCGTCGCGAGATCGACCGTGAGCAGAATTGCCTCCGCGCCCGCCTCGACGGCCTTGTCTACCAGCGCCCAGTTGAGGTCCCTGTCGGTGAACCAATAGAGCTGGAACCACCAGTGAAGGCCGGGAACCGCAGCCTGCAGATCCTGCGGCGAGGTTGTCGCAAACGTCGACAGGCAAAAGGTTGCGCCTGTCGCCGCGGCGGCTCGCGCGCACGCAATCTCCGCATCGGGGTGCGTCAGACGCTGGAATCCGGTCGGCGCAACGAGCAATGGGTGCGGGTGCTTCCGTCCGAGGATCTCGACGCCGGTGTCGCGTTTGTCGACGCCGGTCAGCACGTGCGGCAGTAACTGCAAGTCTCGCCACGCGCTCTCGTTTTCCTTCACCGTGAGCTCGTCACCGGCGCCGCCGTCTATGTATCCTTCCAGCCCCTCGGGCAGTAAAGAGGCAGCGACCTTGCGAATGACATCGATGCTCGGCAAGCGTGATCGCTGGACGTCTCGACGCACCTTGCTTGTACCGATGAGCGCGTCCCGGTTCTCCACGAGGGAGCGCCCGCGCGACGCCATGGCCTGCAACCAGCCCCAGGCGAGTTCGACTGCACCCTCGGACTTGTGCAGATCCTCTTGGACGATGAGGAGAATTTCACTGTCCTCCACGGCGGTCGCAGTCGCCATGCGCGATGTCCCGGACAGGCCCGCGAGCACTTCGAAAATCTGCCCCGGCTCGAGACGGCGAACATCGCCGCTGCCGTCGTCCATTTCGCAACTGCCTGAGATGAGAACATACGCGCCTTCGCCTGGCTCGCCGGCTTCGAAGAGTTTCTCGCCGGCGGCCAGCTGGCGAACGCGCCCAACTTTGCGCAGGGCTTCGAACAGATCTCGCTCGCTACTCATTCCTATTCTCGTTTCCTGGCTGACCTCGCCCTTCTCGCCCGCCTCGTTGCTGATACGGATATGACCTGAAGGTGGGAAATACAAAGCACGTTTTGCCCCGAACCCGGAGTAGCCTCGAGTCGCCACCGGGGACTGCGCCGGTAGCGGAGCGGCC
>JAPOLW010000811.1 GCA_029976905.1 bacterium
GCGGCTCGTGAGGTCGCGCGCGCGCAAGAAGGAGATGAGTTCGTCGAAGGTCGGCAGCGTGGCTCCCCGCTCGGCGCGGACGCAGGCACAGACCCGCTCGCCGGTCGCGGTGTCGGGCAGCGCGATCACCGCGGCCTCGGCGACGGCGGGGTGTAGGGTGATGAGATCTTCCACCTCGCGGGCGCTGATCTTCTCGCCCTTGCGTACGATGATGTCCTTCAAGCGGCCGGTGATGGTGAGATACCCCTGCTCGTCGAGGACACCGAGGTCCCCGGTGCGAAGAAAACCCGCGTCGTCGAACGCCTCCTGATCGAGCGCGGCATCGACGTAGCCGACGAAGCATTCTGGCCCGCGGGCACGGACCTCTCCTTCGATCCCCGGTGGCTGGGGCCGTCCCCCGGGGTCGCAAATGCGCAGCTCGACTCCGGGCAGCGCACGTCCTTCGCTGTCGAGACCGCGTGTTTCCGCATCCTCTGCGGCCGTCGTGGAGATGGTGGGGAACTCCGACGATCCGTAGACCCGCTTGGTCACCAGGGCGGGCAGGGCCCGCCGTCCCTGGCGCATGAGCTGCGCCGAAACCGTTGCCCCGCCGCACGAAAAAAGGCGCAAGGAATCCAATCGGCGCCCGGCGAGATCGGGGTGCGCGAGCATCTCCTGGAGGAAGGTGGGAGCACCGACCATGTAGGTCACCTGATGGCGCTCGATGAGTTCGAGGGCGTGTCCCGGCTCCCACTTCTCCATCAGCACGGCGCTGGTCCCGAGCAGCGCGGGACCGAGAATGCCGTGGATCACCCCGGAGATGTGGGTCAGGGGAGAGGGCATGAGGACCCGATCGTCTGGTCCGAGTCCGTGGACGGAGCGGAGGCTTCCGAGTTCGGCGTCGAGCGTCTGGTGGGTGTGCATTGCTCCTTTGGGCGCGGCGCTCGTGCCGGAAGTGTAGATGATCAACGAAAGGCTCGACGGGTCCACCTCGAGGAGTTCCTCCGGCCGTCCGGCGGTCGCCAGGAGGTTCGCGAAGTCGACTGCGTCGCCCGTGGCCGGCTGCGCTGGCCGCACGAGGACGCGTCGCGGGCCAGGCAGGCGACCGGTGGCGACGGCCTCGTCGAGCAGCGCGACATAGTCGG
>JAPOLW010000812.1:0-346 GCA_029976905.1 bacterium
CCGTTGCCTCCTCGACAATGCCGTCCGTGGCCTCGAGCGCAAGGATGGCGCGGTCGATGGAGACGGGGTCGCCAATCTGGATGGCGGACGCAAAGGTGGACTGCGCCTTGACGGGCTCGAAGTTCTCAAAGCCGTTCTTGTACGCGAGGTACAGCGGGTTGGCGTTCGACGCCTGCGCCACGACCATGCGCGGGAGCCTGTCGACGAGGCCAAGGTCCATCGCCTGCTTGAAGCCCTTGTAGAACGCGTAGACGTTGCCGAGGTTGCCGCCCGGGATGATGACCCAGTCGGGCACCTGCCAGTCGAACTGCTGGAGGATCTCGACCGCGGCGGTCTTCTGGCCCTC
>JAPOLW010000812.1:368-974 GCA_029976905.1 bacterium
GGATGAGCTTCATGCACCCGTCGAAGTCCGTGTCGATGGACAGGACGAGGCTGCCGTTTGCGATGGGCTGGACGAGCTGCGCGAGGGAGATTTTGTCCGCGGGGAGGAAGACGATGGACGGGATGTTCGCCGCGGCGCAGTACGCGGAGAGCGCGGCGGAGGTGTCGCCGGTGGAGGCGCACCCGACGGCGGAGAGCGTCTTGAGGCCCTTTTTGCGAATGCGGTTCACCTGCGACACGAGCACCGTCATCCCGAGGTCCTTGAAGGAGCCCGTGTGCGAGTTGCCGCACTGCTTGACCCACAGGTCTGACATTCCGAGCACCTCCTTCCCGAAGCGCTCGGCCCAGAAGAGGTTGGAGTTGCCCTCGAACATGGAGACGATGTCCTCGTCGTCGATGCCGGGCAGGATCCACTCCTTCTTGCTCCACACGCCGCTTCCGGTGGGCCACGCCGTCTTCCCCACGCGCTCGTCGAAGAGGGCCTTCCAGTACTCCGGCCCGTAGATGGAGAGCGCCTCCATGTCGTGCTGGACGTCGAGCAGTCCTCCGTTGGCGGAGCGGTAGATCACCTCGTCGAGGCTGTACGTTTCCTGGCAGAGGTTGCAGT
>JAPOLW010000813.1 GCA_029976905.1 bacterium
ATTCATCAAAGTATGATTGATTAATTCTTCTAAATTCATCATTAGTTGCGAATTTACTTGCACCGAATTGTGCTGCTTGTCTCATTTGTCGTTTAACACCAGCGCCCATATAAGGTTGGTCTTCATCTAAATTAATATGATGAAATTTAATTCCTGGTATTTTCATTATTGATGATAATGATTGGTATCCTAATTGATTCATACCGAAAGTTTTATCTCTTCTTGGATAAGGTAAATCTCTTGGGCCAGCATCTACGGTTGCAACTCTACCTGCGGTTGAGCCACTACCAACAACTCTTTTACCTGTTACGGTTTGAACTCTTGTTACTGGTTCGTAGTCGTGTGTCCACCATACTGGTTTTCCGTCATTCAATACTAATACTGCTGTAAATTTTTTTAATCTAAAGTTATCACTTGACCAATATCCTTTCTTGCCTTTTGTCGGGACTGTAACTTCTTTATCAACATAAGCAATCTCAATACCTTTTTTCTTTGGTTTGGTATTGGTTTCAATTTCTGAATCTTTAATTTTGTCCCACTCAACACCAAGTTTTGCTCCCCACATAAAGAATTGAGCTTCTAATCCTTGCCAATGGTTTGTTAATGCACGAAGTTTACCTGCTGCAAACTTTTCAGTTATTAAGATATGGTTTTCTTTTAAAATACTTTTTAACTTAATCATTATATAAAGCTCCTTCTACCTTTCGATTCACCTTTACGATAAGATGTATGTTTTTTAAATAATTTAATTACATTATTCATATCTTCTGGATTTTTTGTTTCAATCCCTACATATGATGCGTAATTCTTTTCTGGACTTCTTCTACCTTCATCTCGGTATTGTCCTGTAATTGGATTATTACCTGTGATGATAATTATATCTTTGT
>JAPOLW010000814.1 GCA_029976905.1 bacterium
ACGGGAACGCGGCATCAGGGGACGGGTGCACAAGCGGCTGCCAGGTGGAGTGCGGGTACACGTGCAGTCACGGGGAGCCGTGCGAGACGGTGTGCGGGGACGGATTGGTAGCAGGATCAGAGGAGTGCGACGACGGGAACTCGGCGGACGGGGACGGATGCAGCTCGACGTGTGAGGTGGAGGCGGGATGGACGTGCTCGGTGGCGGCATGCAGGACGTCGTGGTGCAGCACGGTATGCGGAGACGGACTTGTGCTGGGAAGCGAGGAGTGCGACGACGGGAACTACTGGGCGTATGACGGATGCAGTGGCTGCCAAGTGGAATGTGGGTGGGACTGCAGTGGGGGCGAGTGCGTAGGGATATGCGGAGACGGGATGCGCAAGGGCACCGAGGAGTGCGATGACGGGAACACCGAGTCAGGAGATGGATGCAGCCGGTACTGCATGGTGGAGGCGGGGGTCACATGCAGCGGAGCCTGGTCGTACTGGGAGTGCGGAGGACCTGGCGACACGTGTGTGGGAGGATGCGGCGATGGCACGAGGCCGGCAGGGTCGTCGGAGGAGTGCGACGACGGGAACCTTGTGGGCGGGGACGGATGCAGCGCATCATGCCAGATCGAGTGCGGGTGGGAGTGTGTCGGAGGGGCCATGGACAGTGCAGACACATGCTCGGCGATGTGTGGAGACAAGGCGCTGGGAGGGGAGGAGGAGTGCGACGACGGGAATACAGAGAACGGAGACGGGTGCTCATCATCGTGCATGATCGAGGTGGGGTACTCGTGCGTGCACTATGCGGTGCCGCCGTATCCATGCGGGGTGTTTGGGGACTGGTGCATGCCGGTGTGCGGGGACGGGCTTGT
>JAPOLW010000815.1 GCA_029976905.1 bacterium
ATACCGTTCATGCCATCGTAAAGCGTGAGCGACTTGCGGCCACCCAATAGGTCAGGACGCCCCGCGATGGCCGGATTCACGCGCTCCACCGAACGATCATCAATTGGCAGCACGTTGTACTTCTCGGCTTCTTCCATGAAGGTCGCTTCCATAGCCGCTACGCGCTCAGGGTACTGATCAGCCAGGTTATTGACCAAACTGAAGTCTTCCTTCGCGTTGTAAAGCTCCCACACATCATCTTCGAGTGGCTTCTGTTTGCCCGTCTGCCAGGGCGCGCGGTGCAAGACACGGGCGAACCAACCGTCCTGATATAGCGCGCGGTTACCAAACATCTCAAAGTACTGAAGCGTATGTCGCTCTGGGGCATCAGCATCGTTCAGGCTAAACAAGAGGCTGGTCCCTGCCATAGGCTCCTGAACCGTACCGTTAACACTGGTGGGCTCAGGCAGATTGGCTGCCTCAAGAATAGTGGGCGCGATATCGATCACGTGAGAGAACTGGCTGCGAATCTCACCCTCACTCTCAATGACGTCGGGCCAGTGAATGATCATACCGTTACGCGTGCCACCAAAGTCTGAGGCAACCTGCTTGGTCCACTTAAACGGCGCATCAAAAGCAACGGCCCAACCGGCCGACATATGCGGGAAGGTGTATTGACCACCCCACTCGTCAAGACGCGGCAGCAGGTCTTCAACCTTCTCAACGACCTGATTGAAGTAGGTCATCTCGTTGTACATACCGATGAAACCACCTTCAGCACT
>JAPOLW010000816.1 GCA_029976905.1 bacterium
TGGCAAACGCCTTTGGCCTATATGCGCCGCACCGCTTTGGAAGATGTGGAAATGCACGGCAAGACCATTAAAAAAGGCGATAAAGTCGCCATGTGGTATGTCTCGGGCAATCGCGATGAGCGCAAATTCGACAATCCCAATGCGCTGGATTTTGAGCGCGCCAATGCACGCAATCATATTTCATTCGGTTTCGGTATTCACCGTTGCTTCGGCAATCGTCTGGCCGAATTGCAATTGCAAATTTTGTGGGATGAAATGCTCAAACGCTTCTCGAAAGTTGAAGTTGTCGGAGATCCGAGCCGGAATATTTCCAGCTTTGTGAAAGGCTACACCAAAATGAACGTTATTTGCCGCGACTAGCCAAATGACATTATTGAATGATTGTAGCGGTAAAACCGCGCTGATTACCGGTGCGGCCGGTGGCATTGGCCGCTCTTGTGCGCAAAAACTGGCCGAAGCCGGTGCCCGTGTTATCGTCACTGATATTGACCAAGAAGGATTGCAAAAAACCGTCTCGCTGATTACTGAGGCGGGGGGCAATGCGCGCAGTTTGGCGCAAGATGTTACCGACGAAAGCGTCTGGCAGGATATTATTGCCGATCCGGGTGCCACGTTCATTGCCGTTCATTTCGAGACTTTTTCCCTGGCCACCGGCGATCGCTTAATCATATCCAATCTTGATGGGACAGAGAGCTATGTCTTCGAAGGCAAAGGATTGAATGACGGGAGGGATTTCTGGGCCACCT
>JAPOLW010000817.1:0-355 GCA_029976905.1 bacterium
GGCCGCCCCGCCGCACCCGCGGCGCCGGAGCCGTGCGACTCGCGCGAGCCGGCCCGGCCGCTCTTGGGCGCGAAGCTCACCACGGGCTGCCGGGTGATGCGCGCCAGCCCGCGCTCCTCCAGCTGCGCGGCGAGCTCCGTGCTTGCCTGCCACGCGGCGTCAACCGCCGCCGCCGAGGGCGGCGGCGACCGCGCCGCGCGGCTCGCGCGCGCCGTCTCCGCCTTGATCATGCCGTCGTCGCCCTCGGCGTCGTCGTCGTCGTCGTCGCCAACGTCGGCGTCGGCGTCGGCGTCGGCGTCGGCGTCCGCGTCCGCGTCCGCGTCCGCGTCCGGATCCTCCTCGTCCTCGGGCGGCG
>JAPOLW010000817.1:365-745 GCA_029976905.1 bacterium
CAATCGCCCAGCGGCCGCGCGTGGAGCGGGCGGCGGGCAGGGAAGGCGGCGGCGCGGCAGACGGCGGCGCCGATTCGGGCGGCGGCAGCGGCGGCGCCAGCGGCAGCGGCTGGCCCACGACCGTGGGCAGTGGGTTGGATGCGCACCAGCCCGCGCGGGCCTCCTCCAGCTTGATGCCCAACTCAAGGCCCTCGTGGAACGCGCCCTCAATTTGCTCTTGCGGGGTTGACGCCCTGCGGCGCTTGGAAGTCGACATGTGGCGCGTCGGCGCTGCGATTGTCAACACCAGTTGCAAATTGTCAAGCGAGTGTCGATCGTCGCGCCCGAGTTTGGGCGACACACCGCCTCGGATTCGTAGGGACCCTGGTCGTAAAATCAGG
>JAPOLW010000818.1 GCA_029976905.1 bacterium
GGATCCTCCGCGCACCCCGTCGAGACGAAGCCCTCCGACGTGATCGTGATCTTGCATCCCGACCGCGCAGGGGCGGCCACGAGGACCAGGGACGAGGCGACGAGGACCAGAGCCAGGTGTCTCATACGGCCCCTCATAGTCCCTTTGGGCAGGGCCTGGCAACCGCGCGAGCCGTGCGGCTGGTTTCCTGCCCCGGAGGATCAAAGGGTCAAAAGACAAAGACTCGAATCATCGACCTCACGAGCCGCCGCGTACGGCACGAACGTAGCGGCCGTTGTCCTTGAAGCCGACGGAGTTGACGACGCCATCGAAGAAGTCCACGAACCACGCGAGGCTCGGGACGTCCGAGCGGGTAGACGACGACCAGTAGAACGACGGGAAGGTCTCGCCCGGAATCGTCGTGCAGGGGGGCGCACTGCAGTCCGGAGAGGCCGGTTCGATCAGCGTCTGCACCTCGTCGATCGTAGGCAGCCGCCAGTCGACGTGTCCAGCAAAGCCCGGAGGCGTATTCAACTGCGCCAGAAATACCGTCGCCGCCGCGCCGTCGAAGTTCCAGGGGGAGCCCGTGGACCAGCTGTACAAGTTGCTCACGTCATGCGGGTCGGGACAGGTCGCTGCGTCTGTGCAAAATACAGGGCTCCCCACCGTCCCGGTCTTCATCTCCCATACGAGCCCGGTCAACTTGTCGGTGGCCGTGCCGTCGCCGTTCTCGGTCCAGCGGTCCACCGTCACACCGTTGGGGT
>JAPOLW010000081.1 GCA_029976905.1 bacterium
TTGCCCTCGACGTGAAGCTGGGCCCCGGGCTGCCCGGCCGCGTCCTCGGCGACCCGGGACGCCTCCGACAGATCCTTCTCAATCTCGTGGGCAACGCGATCAAGTTCACCTCGCGTGGCGGGGTCGAGATCCACGTCCGCATCGCGTCCCAGGCCGATGGAGAGGTATCGATCAGCTTTGCGGTGCTGGATACGGGAGTGGGCATTCCCGCCGATCAGCTTCCGCGGCTCTTCGAACGCTTCACGCAGATCGACGCCTCGACAGCCCGGCTCTCGGGCGGAAGCGGCCTGGGCCTGCCCATTTGCCGGGAGTTGGTCTCGCGCATGGACGGCAAACTCGAGGTGGAAAGCCAGCCCGGAGAAGGTTCGCGTTTCGCCTTCGTCCTTCCGATGAAGATCGCCGAATCCGCGCGTCCGCGTCTGGCCAAGCGATCGGTGCCGGGGGCGGCGTCCGAGCAGGAGGCGGCCTCTGACGAATCGATCGCGGACGGCGATACACCGTCTTCGCGGTCGGTCATCGCGTCCTGAAGCGCAGCCCGCTTGCAGGGGGAGTCGTTCCCCGGCATGGAGGGGTATGCCAGAGCGTGGGCGGGGTCCCCGGAGGGAGGCGTGGTGACGAGGAGACGGGGTGGCGCGGGACGGTGGTGGCGCGGGCTTGCCTGGGTCGCGGTTGCGCTCTCGATCTCCACGTCGGCTCGCGCTGGCGGAGATTGGAATGACGAGGGCATCGCCTGGAAGGATCTGCCCGAAGCACTGGCTGCGGCGGAGAAGGAGGGCACGCCCGTCTGCCTGGTCGTCTACACCGATTGGTGTCCGCACTGCACCAACTACTCGAAGGTCTTTCACGACGCCGCGATCGAAGAGCGAGCGAAGCATTTCTCGATGGTGCGGATCGACCAGGACAAGAGAAAACGAGTGGCAGAGCGCTATGCACCCGACGGGGCCTACGTGCCTCGCACCCTCTTTCTCGGTGCGGACGGACAGATCGACGAGTCCCTCCATGCGCCGCGCGCCAAGTACGTCCACTTCTACGACGAGCACGACCCGGTTTCGCTGCGCCAGGCCATGGACGCGGCCCTCGAAAAGCTCGTAGCCTCCGACGGTTCCTAGTGGGCGCTCTTTCCTCTCTCGTCCCGATCGGTCCGCAGACGAACCTCGTCGGCTTGATCGGTGACCCGGTCGATCACTCGCGTTCCCCGGTGATGCACAACGCGGCGTTTCGCGCTTTGAAGATGCCTTGGGTCTACCTTGCGTTCCCCGTTCGCGGCGACCGGGTCGGGGACGCGGTGGCGGGCCTGCGCGCACTCGGTCTCGCCGGAGTCAACGTCACCATTCCCCACAAGGAGTCGGTGCTGCCCCTTCTCGATACGATTTCTCCGCGGGCGCGTACCTGTGGCGCGGTCAATACCATCGTCCTTCGACGTGGCCGCCTGCGTGGCGAAAATACGGACGTCCTCGGCCTCGAGCGGGACTGGGGGGACCTCGACGTCGCGCCGCGGTTGGCAAAGGCCGTGGTTCTCGGTGCCGGCGGCTCCGCGCGTGCGGCCGTGGTCGCCCTGGCAAAACGGAGTCGGACCGTTCTCGTCGCGGCGCGGCGCGTCGAGCAGGCGGAAGCGCTCGTCGGCGACTTGCGGAGCGCGGTGCGAGCGCGTCTGGAGGCCGTCGCTCTCGCGCGACTGGCACCCGCGGCACCGGAGGCGGTCGATCGACTGGCGGGCGCCGGACTGATCGTGAATGCGACGCCGGTGGGGATGCGTGGAGAGCCATTCCTTCCCTTTGCCTTTGCGGCCGCTCCACCGGATTGTTTCTTCTACGATCTCATCTACACGTCGCGGCGAACCCCCTTTCTCGAGGCGGCCGCGCACGTGGGTCATCGCGGAGCGAACGGCGAGGGCATGCTTCTGCATCAGGGCGCGGCGGCATTTGAACTCTGGACCGGGGTCGAGCCTCCGCTCGACGTGATGCGGCGCGCTCTGCGCCGGACGCTGTGAGCGTCGCGGACGCCGACGCCCTCCGGGATGCCTTGCGGGCCATCGACGGGCGCTCCTATGGAGAGTACCGACGCGTCGCCCGGCGGACCTGGGCTCTGGGCGATCTGGATCTGACGATCGAGCACGCCCAGGGAGATCCCTTTGCGTCCCCGAGCCGGATCCGGGTCGACGTATCCGCCGCTCGCGTGGGCTTGCCGCGCCGCACACTCGAGAGCGCCGACGCTCGTCGCGCCTGCGCGGATTTCCTGCATCGGGCCCTGATCGCAGCCCTACGGCGGGATCCGGCGCACGCTTCTGCCGCGCGGCCGGCATCGGGTCGTGGGCGCTCGGGGGGAAGCGGGGGCAGCGGTAGCATCGACATCCTCCGGGTCGGACAGGAGGTGCTGGCGCGCTCCGCGGTCGTGGTGAAGCCCGCGGGTGCGGTCTGCCTCCGGTTGACCGTGGGCCTCCCCGCGTCCGGTCGCCGAATCCTGGGACGAGCGGCTGCCGATCTCCTCGTCGAGCGGCTTCCCCGGATCGTCCTGGCGGCGGTGGGAAGCGACGTTCTCGATCGGGATGCCTTGCATGGCCACGTCGAGACGGTTCTCGATCAGGTGGCGCTGCGCGAACAACTAGAGGAGCATGGACTCGTCGCCTTTCTGGCGGAAGGCTCGATCTTGCCGCGCGCCAGTGGGGTCGACGACCGACCCTTGCGGGAGGCAATTCCGTTGTCGGTTCCGGAGGCCTTCGCCGTGGAGTTGAACGCTCCGCATCGAGGTCCGATCCGGGGCCTGGGCATCGGGCGCGGCGTCACACTGATCGCCGGCGGGGGCTATCATGGAAAGTCGACCCTCCTCGAGGCACTCGCTCGCTCGGTCTACGACCACGTCCCCGCGGACGGACGCGAACTCTGCGTGACCGACGCGGCGGCCGTCTGCATCCGTGCAGAAGATGGTCGCGCCGTGCACGGGGTGGATCTGCGCCCCTTCATTCAGAATCTTCCCCTCGGCCGTTCGACCGAGCGATTCGAAACCGCGGACGCTTCGGGTTCGACATCGCAGGCAGCCGCGATCGTGGAAGCCCTCGAGGTGGGCGCCACTGCTCTCTTGATCGACGAGGATACGGCCGCCACCAACTTCATGATCCGCGACGCGCGCATGCGTCGTCTGGTCCCGCCCGAGCGCGAGCCCATCACGCCCTTCATCGATCGTGTCCGTCAGTTGCACGAGGAGCGCGGCGTATCGTCGATCCTCGTGGTGGGTGGCGCCGGGGACTACCTCGATGTCGCGGACCGGGTGGTCCTCATGGATACCTATCGGCCGCGCGACGCGACCGAGCGGGCACGAGGGGTCGCCGGAGAGCTTCCGCTGGCGGGGGATGGCGCCCCGCAGGCGCCGGGTCCCTGGGCAGAGCCCTCGCGTCGATGTCCGCGCCCGGCCTCCTTCGACCCGCGGCGGGGCCGCCGTGCCGAGCGCGTGCGCAGCCGGAGCACCCGCGCGATCGAATTCGGGGCCGAGGAGATCGACCTCTCGGCGGTCGCGCAGATCGTCGACGCGGCGCAATGTCGCTTCATCGGAGACGTCCTCTCGAGGCTCAGTCGAGGGCTCTGTGACGGACGCCGGAGTCTGCCCGAACTTCTCGACGAGATCGAAGCCGACCTCCTGCAGGGCGACATCGACGAGATCACAGAACCGACCTTCGGCGATCGCGCCGAGGCCCGACGCTTCGAGGTCGCGGCGGCGATCAACCGCCTGCGCAGCCTCCGTATCGTCGGGGATTCCCCCGATCGGGGGGGCACCCCGGTGGCGCGTGACGGCGGCACGGTGGGAGGCTAGCGTCTGGTCCCATGGCGGGGCGCGTGCGGACGGAAAAGGGCGACGGACTCGGCTGGATCATTTTCGACCAGGAAGAGCGTCGCAACGCGATCACGAACGAGATGTGGAAGGCGATCCCCGGTGCGACGCGGGATCTCGATGGGGATCCCGACGTCCGGGTCATCCTCCTGCGGGGTGCCGGAGAGACCGCGTTCGTCTCCGGTGCCGACATCTCCGAGTTCGAACGCTTGCGCTCGGGCGAGGCGGCGCAGGAGTACGATGCGAGCAACGCGGAGGCCTTTGCGGCTCTCGCCGACGTCGGCAAGCCGATGATCGCGATGATTCACGGCTTCTGCGTCGGGGGCGGCTGTGCGATCGCTCTGAACGCCGATCTGCGCTACTGCGCCGATGACGGTGTCTTCGGAATCCCGGCCGCCCGCCTGGGCCTCGGGTACGGGACCAGCGGGCTCGAAACCCTCGAGCGCATCGTTGGCGCCTCGTCGGCCCGGGAGATCTTCTTCACCGCAAGACGCTTCGATGCGGCAGAAGCCCTGCGGCTGGGGCTGGTCAGCGAAGTGCTCCCCAAGGCCGATCTGGAGGCGCACGTGCGTCGGATCGCCTCTACCATTGCGGCCAATGCGCCGCTGACCTTGCGAAGCGCCAAGCTCTCCTTCAAAGAGATCGCTCGTCCGCCGGCAGAGCGTGATACCGCCGCACTGCAGGCGTCGATCGCCGCCTGCTACGACAGCGGGGACTACGCCGAAGGGGTGCGCGCGTTTCTCGAAAAGCGGCGCCCGCGTTTCCGGGGGCGCTAGCGGGCCCGTGGCGGAAACGCCGCATCGCCTTGAGTGCGGCGCGGAACTCCGTAGACTGCGCGCCGGTGGCGGTGCGCCAATTCGATCGGAAGTTTGGCGGGGATCTCGTGGAGAATCTGCCGCGCGGGCCGGGGGTCTATCTCTTCCGGGACGAAGGAGGACACGTTCTCTACGTCGGCAAGGCGAAGGATCTGCGGCGCCGCCTGTCGAGCTATCGCACCGCCGGTCGTCGCAAGGCCTACCGAAAGATGCGCACGATCGTGCGTGAGGCGGCATCGGTGGAAGTGCGATCGGTCGAGTCCGAACGGGCGGCCCTCCTGACCGAGAATGCCCTGATCCAGGATCTCCGGCCGCCCTACAACATCGACGGGGCCTATTCATTTCTCTATCCGGCCATCGGTCTACGCGAGAAGGGCGGACAGGTGCTCTTCTGCTTCACGACGACGGTCGAGGCCTGGGACGGCCTCGAAATCGAGTGGTTCGGAAGTTTTCGCTCGCGGCTGCGCGCGCGGGACGCCTTCGACGCTCTCGTCGATCTCGCCGTCCGTCTCGGCCATCGCGAGCCCCGCAGTCGGCTTCCGGAGCTTCCTCGGGTGCGCGGTTCCCGCGTCGTCGGAGTGCGACGCCTGGGGGGGCGGTGGCTCGCCCAATTGCGCCGTTTTCTGGCGGGGGAATCCTCCGACGTGCTCGGGGGTTGGTCCCTCGCCCTCCTGGAGAAGGCGGCTGCCCGGAGGGACGCCGGAGAAGTGCAGGAGGCGCTCGCCCGCCTGCGGGACTTCTACGAGAGCGACATCGTGCGCTTGCGCGCCGCCTGCGAGCGGGCCGGTCGGCCGCCGGGTTTCGTCGCGCAGGCCGAGCGCGATGCGCTCTTCATCCGTAGCCGCCATCCGGTCCGGTCACCGTCCGTCGCGTGACCCGGGCCTCAGCGTCCTCCGACGGAGGAGCGTGGTCCACCGACGCCGCCGACCGGCCGCGCCGGCACGGCCCGGCGGGCCCCGAGGGACGCGGGGGCGCGAGAGGCGACCCGGCTTCCCGGGGGGTAAGGTGCTCGACGCCCGGTGCTGAATCCGGGTGCCCGCCAGCCGACGCCGCGCCAGGGCCCGAAGTAGGGACCGCGCCAGAACGGGCCGTAGTACGGTCCCCAGGCGAAGGGAGCGTAGGGCCACCCCCAGCCCCAGCCGAAATAGGGGTAGGGCGCGTAGGCGTAGAGGTAGGCATCGTCGTAACGGCGCTGGGGCCACAGATAGACCACGTCGGCCGTGAGGACGGGCATGCGTAGCTCGTAGGAATCGAAGCGTTGTGTCGTCTCGAGTCCGATGGTCCCCACCGTGGTGATCGCACGATTGCGGGCGTAGACGGCGGGATCGTAGAAGCCCGTCGCGCAGGCGCGAAACCGACCCTGGGTGGCATCGGTGCGTCGCGGGCGGGCGCGCGTGTCGAGCGGCAGGCCGAGCACGTCGAAACAGGTCTGCTCCGCGTCGTGGGTGACGTCGAGGATCCGCCCTCCCCAGCGCACGTAGGCGCCGGTGCGCGGGTCCGCGGCCGCCTCGGCGGGTGAGACGGGCGCGTACGCGTCGCCCCGGAGCGCCGCCGGCGGGGTGACGCAGCCCGCCAGCATCCACAGGCAGGCGATGGCTGCGGTGCACGGGAGTCGACGGATCACGCCCCAAGTATGGAGGGGGACTGCAAGACGGGCAACGACACCGGCCTCTGCTGCACGACGTGGCAGGCGCGGCCACGGACGGTCTATGTCGCGTCCGACATGGCTTGCGCCGTGTCGGACGCTAGAAGTGCCGCGTGCGCACCGGATTGCGTAAAGCGGTGCGCAAAGCCCGCCGATAGGAAAAGCACGCCCCTTTCCCGGCCGCGCGTGGTGCCGGGGGCGAGGGCGGGGAGAATCGATTGGGTCTGGGTGGCGTAGAAGCGTTCTCGAAAGAGCCGAGCGATACCGGTGCCGGTAAGGCGCAGGCCATCCAGAGCCGCATTGGCGAATTGCTCCTCAAGCAGGGGGTGATCAGCGCCCCGGATCTGCGGGTCGCGAGCAATCGCCTGCGCGAGGCCGGCGGAGCCCTGACGACCTGGCTCGTGAAGCTCTGCGGCGTCGCCGAGTCCGATCTCCTCACCGTTCTCCAGGAGGAATACCACCTTCCCGTGGTCGACCCGGCCGCCCTGGACATCCCACCGGAGGTCATCGACGTCCTCCCCGCGGTCCTGGCGAACAAATACCACATCGTTCCGGTGAGCCTCTCCCGTGCGAGCCTCACGCTGGCGATGGCCGACCCGTCGAATCTGGTCGCGATCAACGAGGTGAAGTTCCTCACCGGTCTCGACGTGCGGGCCGCGATTGCCGGACCGACCTCGGTCGAGAGGGCGATCGAACGCTACTACGACCACAACATCAATTACGGCGACGTCCTCTCGCAGCTCGGCAGCGAAGAGATGGAGGTCGTTCAAACCCGGGAAGAAGTCGATCTCAAGCAGCTCGAGAAGGCCACCGAAGAAGCCCCGGTCGTCAAGCTGGTGAACGCCCTCTTGACCGACGCGATCAAGAAGCGCGCCTCGGACATCCATATCGAGCCCTACGAGAAGCTGCTTCGCGTGCGTTTTCGCATCGACGGTGTCCTCTACGAGATCATGCAGCCGCCGGCCACCCTTAAGAACGCGATCATTTCGCGGATCAAGGTGATGGCCTCGCTGGATATTGCCGAGCGCCGGATGCCACAGGACGGCCGCATCAAGGTCAAGATCGGTCAGGGGCGCGAGATGGATCTGCGCGTCTCGACCCTACCGACCCTTTTCGGAGAGAAGGTCGTTCTGCGCTTGCTCGACAAGGGGGGCGTACAGCTCGACCTGAAGGCGCTCGGCTTCGAGCCCGCCGCGCTCGCGCAATTCGAAGAGGCGATCCTTCGGCCCTATGGGATGATTCTCGTCACCGGTCCGACCGGCTCGGGCAAGACGACGACCCTCTACTCGGCGCTTTCCGAGTTGAACAAGATCACGACCAACATCTCGACCGCCGAGGATCCCGTCGAGTACAATCTGGTCGGCATCAACCAGCTGCAGGTCCACGAGGACATCGGTCTCTCCTTCGCATCGGCTCTGCGCGCCTTCTTGCGCCAGGATCCCGACGTCATCATGGTCGGCGAGATTCGGGATTTCGAGACCGCCGAGATCGCGGTCAAGTCGGCTCTCACCGGCCACCTCGTGCTCTCGACCGTCCACACCAACGATGCACCGTCGACGGTGAACCGCATGCTGAACATGGGCATCGAGCCCTTTCTCATCGCATCGTCGATCAATCTCATCATGGCCCAAAGACTGGCTCGTGTCGTCTGCCCCGGATGTCGGGAACCGCGTGAGTTGCCGGCGAGCGTCTTGATCGATCTCGGCGTCCCCGAGGAGCAGGCGCGTCCGGTGACGGCCTACCAGGGCAGGGGCTGTGTGAATTGCGGCAATACCGGTTTTCGCGGGAGAACGGCGCTCTACGAAGTCATGTCGATGACCGAGGCGCTGCGTGAGCTGATTCTTTCGGGCGCCTCGTCGAGCGAGCTCAAGCGCCAGGCCATGCAGGACGGCATGAAGACACTGCGTCAGAGTGGGGTCGAGAAGATCCTCGAGGGATGCACGACCGTCGAGGAAGTCATGCGCGTCACGATGGCCGACTGAGCTCGTCGGCCCGACCCCCACGCGCACCGGGACCTTGCCGACGGGCGCGCCCGACGCGTCGCGCAACGATGCGGGGGGCCGGGGTAACGTGCGGGGGGCCGGGGGGACGGAACGTTGCCCATGACGGTCAAGGTCGAGCGCGAAAGCGCCGAAATTTCCAGCAGGACGGGCCGGTGGTCGACACCGGGTTTGGGTGGGCGAATGCGGGGTCCCATGAGCGGACGCAGAGGGAGGGGCTGAGAATGCAGATGCACGAACTTTTTCACGAGATGGCAGGCCTGAAGGCCTCCGATCTCCACATTACGTCCGGCGCACCCCCGATGATCCGGGTGCACGGTTCGATGACGCCGCTCCCCTACGAGCCCCTGGGCGCCAACGACACCAAGCAGCTCTGCTATAGCGTTCTCAACGAGCAGCAGAAGAAGAAATTCGAAGAAGAGAACGAACTCGACTTCTCCTTCGGGATCCAGGGGCTCTCCCGGTTTCGTGGAAACCTCTTCGTGCAGCGCGGCGCGGTGGGTGCGGTCTTTCGCGCCATTCCGGATACGGCGCCGCCGCTCGCGTCGCTTGGCCTACCGCCGGCGGCCGAGGACCTCATCAAGCTCCCCCGGGGCCTGATCCTGGTCACGGGTCCGACCGGAAGCGGGAAATCGACGACGATGGCGGCGATGATCGATCAGATCAACGAGACCCGGCCGGAACACATCGTCACGATCGAAGACCCGATCGAATTCATCCATCAGCACAAGCGTTGCGTGGTGAACCAGCGCGAGGTGTTTGCCGATACGCAGAGTTTCCGCCAGGCGCTCAAGCACATCCTCCGACAGGACCCCGACGTCGTGCTGATCGGCGAATTGCGTGACCTCGAAACGATCGAGGCCGCCCTCACGATCGCCGAAACGGGCCACCTCGTCTTTGCCACGTTGCATACGAACTCGGCGGTCCAGACCGTCAACCGCGTCATCGACGTCTTTCCGGCCCATCAGCAGGCGCAGGTCCGGGCGCAGCTCTCGCTGGTCGTCGAAGCGGTCCTTTCGCAGACCCTTCTGCCGAAGATGGACGGAAGTGGCCGCACGATGGCCTGCGAGCTGATGATTCCCAATCCCGCCATCCGGAATCTGATCCGTGAGGAAAAGGTTCATCAGCTCTATTCGCAGATGCAGGTCGGCCAGCAGAAATTCGGAATGGTCACCCTCTCGCAGTCACTGCTCGATCTGGTTTCGCGCAACGTGATCTCGCCCGAAACGGCACTCGAGGCCGCGACCGAACCCGAGGAGTTGAAGCAGATGCTGGGTCTGGGACGCGGGCCGGAACAGAAGACGGGCCGTATGGTCCTCGCGAAATAGGGGGAAGCCACGCCCATGCCCGTCTTCGCCTACCAGGGTCGAACCAGCAGCGGGAAGGTCTTGCGCGGGGACATGGAGGCGCCCAGTCGCGATGCGGTGATCAACCGACTTCGCGCCCAGCGCATCCAGCCGATCCACAACAAGATCCGCGAGAAGGGGAAGGGTCTCGATCGTGAGATCCGACTTCCCGGGCTCGGTCGCGCCGTGAAGCCCAAGGACGTCGTGATCTTCACGCGGCAGCTCACGACGATGATCGATGCCGGCATGCCGCTGGTCCAGATCCTCGACATCCTTGGCTCCCAGACCGACAACCGCGCCTTCGGGAAGCAGGTGCTCGAGGTCAAGGAAGGGGTCGAGTCCGGCGCGACGCTCTCGGAAGCCCTTCAGAAGTTCCCGAAGACCTTCGACGAGCTCTACGTGAACATGGTCCAGGCGGGGGAGGTGGGCGGCATTCTCGACACCATCCTCGGACGCCTCTCCGTCTACATGGAGAAGATGATCTCGCTTCGGCGCAAGATCAAGAGCGCGATGATCTATCCGGCCACGATCATCGCGGTCGCGGTCATCGTTACCATGATTCTCCTGGTTTTCGTGATCCCGGTCTTCGGCGAACTCTTCGCGAGCTTTGGTCAGGCACTGCCGCTGCCGACCCAGATCGTGATCAACATCTCGAGTTTCACGGTCGCCTATCTGCATGTGCTCATCGGCTCGGTGGTGGTCACGGCGATCGCGATCCGGCAGACGTACCAGACCCAGAAGGGTCGCTTGCTCATCGACCGTTTGCTTCTGCGTCTCCCGGTCCTCGGAGAATTACTCCGCAAGGCGTCGATCGCGCGTTTTTCGAGAACCCTCGGAACGCTGGTTTCTTCGGGTGTTCCGATCCTCGACTCCCTTACGATCACGGCCCGGACCGCGGGCAACAAGGTGGTGGAGCAGGCCGGGTTCACGGTGCGGGAGAGCATCCGCGAGGGCCGTACGATGGCCGAGCCCCTCACGCAGAGTGGCGTCTTCCCGCCGATGGTCTGCCAGATGATCGGGGCGGGTGAGATGACCGGTGCGATCGATCAGATGCTGCAAAAGATTGCGGACTTCTACGAGGAAGAGGTCGATACGGCCGTCGCGAATCTCACGGCCCTGATGGAGCCCCTCGTCATCGTCGTCCTCGGCACGGTCATCGGCGGACTGGTCATCGC
>JAPOLW010000819.1 GCA_029976905.1 bacterium
TCTAAATAAGTCAGAATCAATAATTTTTTAGATTCATCAGTTTTTTATTTCTAACTTACCTTGTAGCTAATCATTTTACTCCATTTTCAATTTCTAATAAGCAAGACTTATCAGAGAAATTTTATAAAAATAAAACAAATTAAAGAAAAACCTTTAGAAAATGAGTGTCTTTTAAAATTCCTTTCAATTTATCAACCAAAATTTTTCATAAGTTAAATTAAAAGTTAGTATTTGACAAAGCAGTGCGATTAAAGCAATATAATAAGTAGCATATTGCTGGTGTAGCTCAATTGGTAGAGCAACTGATTTGTAATCAGTAGGTTATGAGTTCAAGTCTCTTCACTAGCTAATTTAGAGCATAAAAAATGTTTATATTTAACAAAGTAGATTTCAACAACATTTTTATGATATTATTTCTGTAGTTAAAATATCAAGTTATATTATTTAATTATTTTTTACTCTTATTGAATTATGTCAAACCTACTTTATTTCCTACCGGCACAAGTAAAAGCTGCAATTCAACTAATGGCTGCTGGTTCAGCAGGGTTTCTTCAAACGTATACTGTTCTACTAACATTTCGCCTTTACTGTGGCTGGTTTCCGAACATTAATATGTACTACCAACCATTTGCAACAGTTGGTACACTGACAAACTTTTATTTAAGATTTTGGCGTTCGTTCATACCACCACAAATGTTCGTTGACACTTCACCGATCTTCGCATTTTGGGTACTTGATTT
>JAPOLW010000820.1 GCA_029976905.1 bacterium
TAAAAGTCAGCTTATTTAGAATACGCTGTTAATTTTTTGCGTTTAACATTTCTGAATATAGTTGTACTCTTGTTCGCTCTGTTAATAATACAAAACTTATGATTGGTTTTATATTTAGTGAAAAAATTACACGTTGAACGGAAAACCTCTACCTAACTGCAGAAAGTAGCAATATATTTTTTTAGAAGCAACTAAAATTAAATAAGAGCTAAAAAGATTTTTAAGGTTCATATTAACTAATAAAGCACCAAAAACTATTATCGGAGCTTTTATGGTGTCTGTTTAATTAATTTGGGCAAACTAAACAGAAGTGATGGAAAAAAAATTTTTACAGCTAGTGAAGAGACTTGAACTCATAACCGACTGATTACAAATCAGTTGCTCTACCAATTGAGCTACACCAGCTTTAAAATATTTCTAGCTTACTCACTTAGTCTAACAAATATTTCATTGTTCGCAAAGTTAATTTTATAATAAAATATTCACATTTCAATAAGATTGCTTTTCTCTTCTGTTAGATGTATACTATATTAGAAAAGTATTAAAATAATAATTAAAATGGCAAAAAGTAAAGGAGCTCGAATTAATGTTACGCTAGAGCATAAATGTGAACAAGGTGTTTATAGGTATCATACTTCTAAAAACCGTCGAAATACACCTAAACGGTTAACATTAAGAAAATACTCTCCAATTACAAAACAGCACGAAATATTCAAAGAAATTAAGTAGAT
>JAPOLW010000821.1 GCA_029976905.1 bacterium
GTTCCGCTCGGCGCACACCTCTGGGCCGATGCCGAGACGCTCCATGACGCCGGGACGGAACCCCTCGATGAGAGCGTCGGCCTCACCGACCAGGTCAAGCAGGGCCGACACCCCGTCGGGGTGCTTCAGGTCGAGGGCGATGTTGCGGCGCCCCCGCTGCAGGATGTCGAGACCGGGGTCGGTCGCGATCCCCCGCACGGCGGCGGCCCGGTCGACGCGGAGCACGTCGGCCCCCATGTCGGCGAGCATCATCGCCGCGAAGGGGCCCGGGCCGATCCCGGCGATCTCGATGATCTTGAGGCCTTGGAGTGGTCCGGCCATGGTGCTGCTCCTCGTGTCGGCTGGTTCGTCGGTATGGATCGGCGGGGTCGTTCCTCAGGGGTTGCGGTCGCTGTGGGCGATGACCGCGTCGACGATCACCGGCCACAGAGGGACCGGAAGGTCGTGGCCCATGTCGTCGAGCATGAGGAGTTCGGCGCCCGGTGTGATCTCAGCGGTCCGCTCCCCTCCCGAGGGGGTGATGAGCGTGTCGTCGGTGCCGTGGATGACGAGCATCGGGACGCGGAGGTCGGCGAGACCCTCGGCTCGGTCACCGCTCGTGAGGATGGCGGCCATCTGCCGGGTGGACCCCTCGGGGTAGAAGGCGCGGTCGTAGGCAGCGGCCGCGAACCGGCGGGCTCGTTCGAGGTCGAAGTGCGCCTTCGACGCCCAGACGGCGTAGTCGGC
>JAPOLW010000822.1 GCA_029976905.1 bacterium
GGCGACGGCGACGTCAACTACGACTACGACGGCGACGGTTCCGTGAACTACCTGCATGGCGACATCGAGGACGTGTTCCCAGATGACCCCACGGAGATGGACGACAACGACGGCGACGGGACAGGCGACAACGCCGACACCGACGACGACGGCGACGGCGTGGACGACTCAGACGAGGACGAAGGCTGCGACCTGATCGCAGACTGCGACGGCGACGGCGTCAACGACGACACGGACGCCTTCGACTCCGACGCCAACGCAACCACTGACACGGACGGCGACGGCGACTTGTGCGTCCCCGTCGCGGACATCGTCGAGGAAGCCGCCGCCGTCGCCGAGGCTCGGCTCGTGGATTTGGAAAAAAAATCAGACGACGGAGCCGCCGACGACGCGGACGCGACTCGGGGATCGAACAAATCGAAAGACTCCGCCGCGACGTCACACACGGTGACGCCGGTGCCCGGCCCGCCCCCCGGCGCGCTCGCCGGCGACGACGCCGCGCGGATGTCCGGGTTCTGGAGGCTATCCGGAAGCTCTCCCGGAACTGACGGACCCGGATACACGAACGGGGCGTCTTCGTCGGCTCCGGATGACGCGTCCGCGATCGCCGCGCTGTCCGGGACGGCAGCGCCGGGGTGCTTCCCGCCGACGTACCTCCTCGCCGGGTGCGCGGATCACACCGTGCCGTGGTTCGAGTCCGCCGAGTTTCACCTCGCGCTTCGCGAC
>JAPOLW010000823.1 GCA_029976905.1 bacterium
AACGCGCTGTTGCCCGCGCCGCAGCCAATCTCGAGAAAGACTCGGCCGGGAAAAGGGTGGATTGGGGAGGCGGGGGTGGCGTACCTGGGCGCGGGGCCGAGCTCGCGCTCGTCGTCGACGCGCGCGCGCTCCACGTTGCCCATCCTATCCAGCGGGTCCACGTCGTCTTCGGAAGATGAACCGTCGGAAGATGAATCGTCGCGCCCGGCGACGTCGCCGTCGCGGCGCGCGCGGAAGCCTCCGCCGCGCTCGGCGACGTGTTCGGCTCGAGCGACCACTCGCGCTTCGCGGACGCGTCGTCGACGCGCGTCGCGCGTCTGGACGCCGCGTTCGCGGCGGCGTGTTCGACCCTGGAGGCGCTCGGCGAGACGGCGGCGATGGCGCCCGTGGGGGGCTGGATCGCGGTGTCGGAGACCCTCGAGGCGCCGGTGCCGGGTGTCGCCGCGCTGGAGCGGCTCGCCGGCGAATCGGGGATGGACGCGCGTTCGTCCCCGGACACGTTCGGGCGCGCGGGATCAAAGCCGGAGACGCGCATGTGTCGCGCGGTGCGCGACGTCGTCGCGGCGGTGCGGGACGCGGCGGCGGTCGCCGCGGCGGCGGAGGAGCGGGTGTTAGGCAGCGGGTGACACGTTCGCTTGCTTACAGTTGTTACTCTTCTCCAAGCCGATTTCCTATTTTCTACCTTCGTCTCGTCGCGGCGTCGCGAACGCGAGTGCCTCTACT
>JAPOLW010000824.1 GCA_029976905.1 bacterium
GCCGCGGTTACATCCTGCGGCGGCTGTTGCGCCGGGTGGTTCGTCACGGCCGTCTGCTGGGCATCAACAAACCGTTCCTGGTGTCCATGGGCGCAGCGGCCATTGCCTTGCTGAAGGGCGCCCATCCCAGCGTGGTGGAGCGGAAGGAAGTGATCCTGGCGGAACTACAACGGGAGGAAGCCCGTTTCTTGGAAACCCTCGAGCGGGGTGAAAAATTGCTTGCTGACGTGCTGGCCTCTAAGCCGAACCAGATCAGTGGTGCTCAGGCGTTCGAGCTCTACGACACCTACGGCTTTCCCCTGGAACTGACCCAGGAGATCGCTGAAGAGCAGGGGCTGACGGTGGATCTCAGCGGCTTTGAGGCCGCGATGGAGGAACAGCGTCAGCGGGCGAAAGCCGCGGCGGTGAGCATCGACCTCACCCTCCAGGATGCGATTGAGCAGGTGGCCTCCGAGCAGGCGGCCACCACCTTCAAGGGTTACGACGCCCTCGACCAAGCCAGCACGGTGCAGGCGTTGGTGGTCAACGGTGAGCCGGCTCCCCAAGCCTCAGCCGGGGATGCGGTTCAGATCGTGCTCGACACCACGCCCTTCTACGGAGAAGGCGGTGGCCAGGTCGGCGATCGCGGAGTGCTCAACGGTTCTGATGTGATCGTTGCGATCGAGTCGGTGAGCCGTAGCCGGGATGTGTTCATTCATGCCGGCC
>JAPOLW010000825.1 GCA_029976905.1 bacterium
GGAGATCTTGATGCAGCGCGCGTGGTCGGGGGGAGAGTGCCCGGGCGCGCCCTCCAGCAGCCCGGGGATGGTGTCGAACTGGCGCTTCACCTCCTTGACCATCTCCATCGCCGCGACGCCGACGGACTTCATGGTCATGGCGCTGAACCAGTACGGCAGCATCGACCCGACGAGCAAAAACGCGAACACCACCGGGTTGAGCATGTTCACGCCGCGGTCGAGCACGGCGGTGCGCGTGACAAAGGCGGCGGTGAGCGCCAGGGACACGAGCGCGGCGGAGCCGATGGCGAAGCCCTTGCCGATCGCCGCGGTGGTGTTCCCCGCGGCGTCCAGCGCGTCCGTCTTCTCGCGCACGCCCTCGGGCAGCTCAGCCATCTCCGCGATGCCGCCCGCGTTGTCGCAGATGGGGCCGTACACGTCGATGGCGAGGCAGGTGGACAGCGTGCCGAGCATGCCGAGCGCGGCGAGCGCGGCGACCAGCTCGGGCGCCGCGGGCTCCATCGCGCTCGTGGAGGACATGCTCGCTAGCACCTCGGTCAGAGAGGGCGTCGAGCCGAGGCGAGAAACGCCGCGTGTCTCGAGGGGGGACGCGGAGCGCTTCGTCTCACGCGGCGGCGAATCTCCCGAAACGTCCCCGTCCCCGCGCGGAGCGGGCGGCTCCGAGGATGCTTCGCCGCGCGCGTCGTCACCGACCGCATCGTC
>JAPOLW010000826.1 GCA_029976905.1 bacterium
GCCATCGTCGCGCCGAGGATCATCGCGCTGATCACCTCGGCGGCGATTGACTCGAACAGATCCGCGCCTCTCGCGCTGCAATCTCCCACGTTATCGCCCACGAGATCCGCCACAACCGCGGGGTTCCTCGGGTCGTCCTCGGGAATGCCAGCCTCCACCTTACCCACCAAATCCGCCCCCACGTCCGCCGCCTTGGTGTATATTCCCCCGCCCAGCTGCGCAAAGAGCGCGACGAACGAAGCTCCGAAGCCGTACCCGACGAGCATGAGCGGCATCTCGTTGATCGACGTCCCATTCACCCGGCCCACTCCGAACAGGAACGAGTAGAACGTGAACAGCACGGACACGCCGAGGACGGTCATTGAGACGACGACGATGGCGGCGAAACCGCCCGCTCGCGTCGCGACGACGAGCGCTTCCCTCGCGCTTCGCCTGTTTAAAAAAAACCACGTCATTCTAATTGCCCATACGAAAATGAAAATAAACTCACCTTTAGCGGCTTCGCGCTCCTTCTCCGCGTGCTCGCGTTTGCGCTTCTTGGCGAGCTCGTGCTCCGCCTGCTCCAGCTGCGCGGTGATGAGCTTGCGCTGCTTCTCCTCGTGCTTGGCTTTCTTTTCCGCAACCTTGGCCTCGCACTTGACGCAGCACCCGAGCGTCGCGAGGAACACCTTCTGTTGCGCCGGGGCTTGGCCCTTGAGG
>JAPOLW010000827.1 GCA_029976905.1 bacterium
GCGCCTTGAGTTTCCAGGCGAGATAATGCGGATCGATCGGGATGCAATGGCCCCCGAGGCCCGGCCCGGGGTAGAACGGCAGGAAGCCGAAGGGCTTGGTCGCCGCGGCGTCGATGACCTCATAGGCATCGACCCCCAGGACGTCGCACATCGAGGCAAGTTCATTGACCAGGGCGATATTGACGCTGCGGAAGGTATTCTCCAGGAGCTTCACCATTTCCGCCGTCCGGGACGAAGACACGGGGACGACCTGCTCGATGAATTGCGAGTACAGGGCGACCGCGAGTTCCGTGCACCGCGAGGTGATGCCACCCACGACCTTCGGCGTATTGCGCGTACCGTGCGTACGGTTGCCCGGGTCGATGCGTTCGGGCGAGAACGCCAGGTAGAACTCGCGCCCCGCTTTGAGCTGATCGGTCTCCAATTCGGCCCGGATCAATTCGTCCGTCGTTCCCGGGTAGGTCGTGCTCTCCAGCACGATCAGTTGGCCCGGTCGAAGGTGTTTCTTGATCGAGGCGACGGCGTCGAGAATGTAGGACACGTCGGGGTCCTTGGTCTTCGACAGCGGCGTCGGAACACAGATGCTGATCGCATCGACCTCGGCCAGGATCGACCCGTCGGTCGTCGCGGAGAGTCGCCCCTCGGAGACGTGCCGGGCGAGCACTTCGGTCGGAACGTCGGGGATAT
>JAPOLW010000828.1 GCA_029976905.1 bacterium
CTTCTTCGCGCGAAGCATCGCGGCCAGAGCCTCGGCGCGCGTCTCGGCGAAGGCGGCGACGCGGGACGCCGCAGACGCCGCTTCCTCGGCGGCGGCGACATCCGCTTGCGCGGCGGCGACGTTCGCCTCCATCGCGGCGACGCGCGCGTCCGCCTCCTTCGCGTCTCGCGCCTTTTCCCTCTGCGCGCGCGCGCCCGCCTTGCGCATGCCGAGCTTCACGCCCGCGGCGACGCCGTCGGCGGATTCCGCGTCGAACACAGCTGTCGGGGAGGGAACACAGCTGTCGTCGTCGAGCTTGAAGAACCCTTCGCTGAACCCCCCCCGCGCCCTCGCCCTCGCCGGTGCGGCGTTCGGCGGGGAGAGCGCCTCGCTCGCGTGCGGGGGTCCGTGCCGGAGCGCCATGAGCTCGTCGATGTCGAGGCGGGGGAGGGCGTCCTCGGAGTCGGCGTCGGAGTCGGCGCCCGCGGGGGGAAACGAGCGCGAGAAAAACTCGCGGTCGAGGTCGCGCGCCGCCTCGTCCACGGCGGCGGCGACGAGGGAGCCGGCGACTCGCGCGAACGCGGCGACGGTCGCGGGGCCGCCGCCGCCGGCGGCGGGGGGGGCGTCGGCGGTCGCCGCGGTGCCGAACGCGACGGGGGTCGGGCCCAAGTCGACGTCGTCGAGGTCGGGGAGACCGGACTCCCAGGT
>JAPOLW010000082.1 GCA_029976905.1 bacterium
GGCGGGTTGTGGCTCGGCGCTGGTGGCATTGTCGACGAAGATGCCCCATCCACCGTTGCCGTGGACGAGGTTGTTGCGCAGGTAGAGGTTGGAGGAGAGGTCGAGAGAGAGGCCGTGATTGGCGGCTCCGCGAGCGATCGAACTGTCAATCCAGGCGCCGTCGGTGGACACGACGTGGAGAGCGAGCGCCGTCTGGTTCGTGGCAACGACCCGGATCAGGCGCAGGCCGTCTGCGTTCTCGGCCCGGATGCCCTGCGATCCACCCTCGACGGTGAGATTCTCGATACGCACCGAGGTCTTGTCCAGCAGGTCGATGCCGACCTCACCGGCGGGCGGTTGAATGACGACCTCGCCGGGGGCTCCGGTGCCGCGCAACGTGACGCGGTCGGCCCGGATCTCGAGGGCTTCGGGGTAGGTGCCGGGAGCGACCTGGACGGTTTCCCCCGCGCCGGTCTGGGAGAGCGCATGAGAGATCGTCTTCCAGGGGCGTGTCTCGAACTGCGCGTCGAAGGGACTCCACGAGTCGCTGCCGGTGGCGTCGTTGACGTAGTACACGGTCGGTGCGGCGTCGCCGGGCGGCGTCGCGATCGCGGGCGCACCGGTCGAGCGGCTGGCATCGTGATGGTAGCCGAGATCGGCCGCGCCCACGTCGGGCGCGCCGCTCTCCAGGGTCGTGCCCGAGATGTCCACCGCGGCGACGAATCCCGATCCCGCATCGATTGCGGGACTGAGCAGCGAAAGACGGTTTTCGTCTCCGGCGAAGCCCGGGGGGGCGTCGCCCAGGTTCCTCCATTGCGTTGGGTCGACCCCGACTCCCTCCAGGGGGTTGGCATTTCCATGGATCAGGTTGTGATGGATGTAGACGTCCGCGGTGTCGACCTTCACGCCGATCGCGAGGTTGTCGACCACGATGTTGTCTCGGATCTCGCCTCGAGCGCCTTCGAAACGGATGCCGCCGCCCGATCCCGTTCCGTTGCCGGCGACGGTGTTGAAAGCGACGACGTTGCCGGACGCGGTACCATCCCCATTGGCGTCATCGATTTCGATGCCCCAATCGGTGGCGCCGAAGACCCGATTGTTGCGGACGTAGGCGTTGCGGGGCCGGCGCAGATGAATTCCCCGCAGGCCGCCGCCAACGATCGAATTCTCGATCACCGGCGACACGACGTCGGTGATCTCGATTGCGTCGAAGGCGATACCGCCGTCTACCGGATCGATACGGACGTCCCGGATGGCCACCCGCGCGAGAGTGCCGGTCTCGGGAGGGAGTGCGCGGACACCACGGCTGTCGGTCTGGAGGACGAAGCCTTCGAGGGAAACGTCACTCGCTCGGATGCGGAAGACGCCGGAACCGGCGGGGACGCGCACCACGGCGCCCTGTCGGTTTGCGGTGCGCACGACGATCCCCGCCTGATCGACGTCGATCTCGGCGTTCTCGTCGCAGATTCCATCGCTCACCTCGATGACGTTGCCGTAGGCGACCTCGCTGACCGCGTGTGTGACGGTCGCCCACGGCGTGAGGGGATCCTGAGCCTGTTCTTTGGTGCGCGCGTCGCTGCCCACCAGGGGATTACAGTCGACGTAGTGAACGGGACCGGAGCCCGGCAGGATCGTCGGAGGCGTGGCAGCCGGCGGCGGCGCGGTCGCCGGGTCGGCGCCGTCGTGGAATCCGAGGTCGGCAACGCCGGTGTCGGGGGCGCTCGATTCCACGGCCGTGCCCGAGATGTCGATCTCTTCGACCGCGGCCGATCCGGCGTCGATGGCCGGGCTGGGGTCGGACTCCTGCAGGCGGAAGCTGTCGCCGCCGACGTATTTCGGGTCGACACTTAGATTTTCCCAGAACAGGGGTTCGGCGCCGGCTTTCGACTGATAGGCCGTCGGCTGGTCCCACACGTCGTTGTGGTGCACCGTCGAGCCGACCGTATCGGTCTTGATCCCCCGGTTGAGATTCGAGGTGACCAGATTGTCGCGGACCTCGCCGTTGGCGTTTTGCAGGCGGATGCCGTCGCCATTTCCGTCGACGGTGTTGAAGGCGACGACGTTTCCGGTGGAGGGTGGGGGCTGCGGGTCGGCGGCGGTCGAGTTGTCGATGAAGATGCCCCAGTCGGCGACGCCGCGCACGAGGTTGTTGCGCACGTAGAGCTGAGAGGAGAGTTCGAGCGAGAGGCCGTGGCTGCCGCTCCCGGTGACGACGGAACTGTCGACCCAGGCGTCGACGGTCGAGACGACGTGCAGGCCGAGCGACGTCTGGTTGCTGGCGACCAGACGCACCAGGCGCAAACCGTTCGCCCCTTCGGCCCGGACGCCCTGCGATCCCCCCAGGATGGTGAGGCTCTCGATGCGCACGCCGGTCTTGTTGAGAAGGGCGATCCCGACCTCGCCGACCGGCGCCTGGACGACGACGTCGCCGGGCGCGCCGGTGCCGCGCAGAGTGAGGTCGTTCGCGGTGATGTTGAAGCCTCCGGAGTAGGTGCCCGGAGCGATGAGGATGGTGTCGCCGTCGGTGGCAAAGGAGAGGGCCCGCGAGATGGAAGCCCAGGGAGACGTCGGCTGTTGCGCCTCGGTCTCGGAATTGCCGTCGCTGCCCGAAGGGCCGACGTGGAAGGTTCGTACCGCGGGCGAGACCTGGACGGGCGGCGGGCCGGTCGAGTTGCCGGCCTCGGCATGGAAGCCAATGTCGGCGGCGCCGACGTCGGCGACGGCGTCGGTACGGGTCGTCCCGGAGATATCGACGGCCTCGACGGCGCCCGATCCGGCATCGACGCCGGGGCTGTCGGCGGCCTGGCCGGCGGCTGTCTGGGAGAGAGCGAAGTCACCTCCCGCGGGGTCGACGAGCAGCGCCGGCAAGCTCTGGTTCTCCCAGGCGACGGGTTCCTGACCCACGGTGGTGCCGATGTCGTTCGTGCTTCCGTGGAGGAGGTTGTGGTGGACGTAGGCGGGAGCGGTGTCGACGCGGATGGCGAAGTTGGTGTTGTCGACGACGACGTTGTCGCGGATCTCGCCGGTGGCGTTCTGGAAGCGGATGCCTCCCAGGGTGCTTCCGACGACGGTATTGAAGGCGACGACGTTGCCCGTCGAGAGGGGAGCGCTCTCGGAATCGAACCAGATGCCCCATTCGCCGCTGCCCGTGATGAGGTTGTTGCGCAGGTAGGCCTGTCCGGATCTCTCGATGAGAATGCCCTTGTCGTTCGTATTCGTCGACCGGATCCGGCAGTTTTCGACCACCGCGCCGATGGTGTCGATGACCATGACGCCGTTGCTGATCACCGAGGACACGTCCGCTCCCCGCACGACCAGGCCGTCCGCGTAGCGCGCGCGCAGGCCGTGCTGTCCCACCACCACCGAGAGGTCCTCGACGTAGGCATCGGTGCAGTCGGTGATCTCGACGGCGCGCCGGGTCGAAGAGGCGACCGAGAAACGGATCAGCGAGAGCCGGGCACTGGTGTTGGCGGTGAGGCCGTTGTTGACCGGAGAGGTCGCGGTGACGTCCTGGACCAGGCTGTCGTCGCCCCCGGCAATGTAGACGCCGTCGCTCGACTGGGAGGAGAAACTCGAGGAGCGCAGGTCCAGACGGGGCGATGCCTCGGCATGAACGCCGTCGAAACCGCCGCTGACGGAGAGATCCGAGAGGCGAGCGTCGGGGCAGGCGTTGAGTTCGACGCCACGCTCCCCGGGAGAGGAGGAGGTGAAGTTCTCGATCACCAGCCGGGAGGCGCTCTCGCAGCGCAGGCCGTTCTGGACCGGCGAGACCACCGTCACGTTCCGGATCACGGTGTCGTCGGCGGTGACGCGCACGCCCTCGCGCGCGCCCTCGATCTGCAGGCCCTCGAGGGTGAAGGCGGGATGTTCCACGGCGACCCCGAGGTCGCTCGTCGCCGGGGTCTGCAGGACAGTCCCGGGGGCGGCGATGAGGCGAAGGCCCGCGCCGGCGGTGGCGAGGGTTTCGACGTAGGTGCCCGCCGCCACGTCGATCGTGTCACCCGAACTCAGACCCGCGCTCAGGGCCCGGCTGATGGTCGCCCACGGCGTCCCGGCGCTCTGGGCGGCGAGACGCGAGCGTCCGTCGTCGCCGGTGGCGGCATCGACGTAGTAGATCGCCGTGGTGGCAGCGACGGCGGGAGGGCCGGTGGTCGTGCTCGCGTTGCGGTGGAAGCCGAGATCGGCGAGACCGGTGTCCGGGGCGAGATCCGTCCGGGTCGATCCGTCGATGTCGCGCTCGCCTGCGAGCCCAGAGCCGGCGTCGACCGCGGGACTCGTCGCGGAATCGAGGGCGAATACGTCGTCCTCGAAGGTGCCGATCCCACCGCGCACCCCGTCGGCGCCGGCCGGATCGACAAACCCGGGAGGTGCGGCGAGCATGCCGCCTCCCAGAGGTTCGCTGGCTGGGGACAGGTCGGTGTCATTGGACGCGATCAGCAGATTGCGCAGCGTCGATCCGGCGGGCTCGAGACGGAGGCCGATGCCGGCGTTGTCGTAGACGATGTCGTCGCGGACCATGCCCGTCGCGTTCTTGAGGCGAAGACCACCGGAGGCGCCGCTGGAGCCGTTGTATGCGACGGTGTTGAAGGCGACGACGTGGCCGGTGGAGAGGGAAGGCTGCGGATCGCTCGCGGTGGAGTTCTCGATGTCGATGCCCCAACTGCCATTGTCGTAGGCGAGGTTGTTGCGAACGTAGGCTGGGCCCGTCTGCGAGAGCAGGATGCCGCGGCTCCCATTGGAGATCGCCCGTGAGTTCTCGATCGTGACGTCGGTGGAGTTCTGGACGCGAAGCCCGTCGAAGTCCGCGCCCACCGCCGTACACCCGCGCAGGATCAGTCGGTGGGCGTCGACGGCCCGAATCCCGTGCACGCCGCCCTCGACGGTGATGCCGTCGACGGTGATGTCGGGATGGGCGATGGAGAGACCCGGACTTCCGGCTGGGGGCACCAGAACGGCGGTGCCGCCGACGGCGACGATCTCGAGGTTGGGGAATTCGGTCTCCGCGCCCTCCGGATACCGGCCGGCCTGGATGTAGATCGTGTGGCGCCCGGCGCTCGTGTCGACGGTATCGAGCGCGTGGGTCAGCGTGGCCCAGGGCGTCGCGGCGGCCTGCGCCTCCAGGGGCGAGCGCCCGTCGTCCCCGGTCGCGGCGTCTACATAGAACCCTAGCGCGTTTGCGCGGTCGGCGCAGGCAACCGTTGCAAGGAAGATCGAAAAGGCGACGGCGGCCGGAATCGACCACGCGCGCCGCTGAGTGCTCCGGCTCTTCACGTGGCGTGTTTCGTTTTTGTTGGGGGTGGAGCGTAGCGAAGCTGATTCTTCACGAAGCGCCGCTCGACGAGGGTCGTTGGAGCTTCGCATCGCGCCGCAACCCACCGGGAGTGCCGCGCGGGACCTCCCAGGTGGGCTGCTTGCCTGGTGCTCGTTCGTGCCTGGCTCTCTCGGCGATCGCTCCGCCCACGTCGCGATCGACTCGAACACGGTCCGGGGTCGTACCCGGAACCTCGGACTGTGCTGCCGCTGGCGATCCTCACAGAAGAGTAACCCTGGCCCTCAATCGATCCGCATGCCGCTACCGGACGGCCGCCCGCGAAAGCCTGGCTTCGGCTCTCTAGCGGGAGTTCGGACCTGCACCCGGGTCGGGGGCTCTCTCCTATGGGGATCGGCAGATCAGCCCGGACGGATGAGCGGATCCGGCGGCGGATTCGGCAAATCGAGGCGCGCCATGGCGCTGCGCACCTCGCGCGAGACCCCAATGTGGATCTCGGGCGATGCCGAAAGCGTGACGTACGGGGTGAACGTCTTGTCGGAGAGGATCGAGTCCACCAGTGGTGGCGTTTCGCAGAGATTCCCGTCCTCGGGAACCGAAAATTCAGCAAAAACGTGCTCCTCCGCAGTGATGCGGCGGCCGTCTTCGGGCATCGGCTGGATGAACGCGAAGCAGACCATCGCGATGATGGTGGCCACGGTTGCCCAGGCTCTGACGAAGGATTGACTCATCCTGTAGACAAGGTACAGCAAGTCGGGCGCCAGTGAAAAGGGCAGAATGGTGTCCCTTTTTGCCGACCCAGCCGTGCAGTGACGCACGATCGCGCAGGACTGCGACACAAGGAACGGCTGTTTGGGGCCGGGACCGGGACCGTCGCAGGGATCGCCACCTTGCGTCCCGCCCGGTGTTCGCAAGAACGAGCAAGCCAGGCCGGAGCGACCCCTTCGCGCCGTCCGCCATAGGGAGAGACATGATGGCCTTCACCGCGACTGGGAAAAGAACCGCCGGACTCGGCACCGCCGCCTGTTTGTGTGCGCTCATGAGCGCGTCGAGCGGCTTTGTAGGCGTTGCCGAGGCGTCGGGTCCGAATTCGGATTTCCCCGATTCCAATCTGGTCATGCCGTTCGTCAACGAGGGCTCGCGGCTGTCCTTCCTGAGCATTTCGAACCTTGGATCCAGCGGCCCGGGCGCCACTCCGGTTCCCATCCTCTGGGAGTTCTACGGCGAGAGTGGAGAGCTGCTCGCACGCGTGGAGCGGTACATGTTCGGCGAAGGCGGCACCGACGTCGTCGATGCGGCGGCGCCGACTGCTCGCCGCGCCGACTGGACTCTGGGCCCGGCGATCGACCTCTCGGGTCGCAACGGCTTCGCGGTCGTCTCGAGACCCGACGGCTCGCCCGACCTCATCGGCAATTGGACGGCTGCCAACCTGAGCGCGAATTCCTCTTTTGGGGCGAACGCCGCGGGCCTCGGTTTCGTTGGCCAGCTCGCCTCGGAGTCCTTCCTGTTTGGCACGAGCTTTCGTCCGACGGATCTCGAGGACAACCTCCTGGTGCTGCTCGCGCTCGACGATCGCGCTCTCGTCCCGACGTCCCTCACCGGCGGTGAGGCACCCCCGCCCGGCGAGGTTCAATTCTCCGTCAACATTGCGCTGTTCTTCTCCGATCCCGAGCTCCCGGAAGAAAATCTGCTTGCCGAGATCGATCTTCCGGTCCGCGGATCGGCGTCGTTCGTGAACCTCGAGGAACTCTTCCCCGGCTTCGATCTGGATTACTCGGTCACCATCGGCGTCACGCCGCTCGAGGCAGACGTCGGAGTCCTCGGCTTCTATGGGCAGGCGCTCGGGCAGTTCGGGGCGGGCCAGTCCCTGCGTACCGATCTTCCCTTCGAGTGAGCGGGGCTGCGACGCGGCCGGTGGCTCTGACCATTGCCGGATCGGACTCCGGCGGTGGGGCGGGCCTGCAGGCCGATCTCAAGACCTGGTCGTCGTGCGGGGTGTTCGGCGCGAGCGTCGTCACCTGCATCACGGCCCAGAATACCCGGACGGTGCGGCGGCTCGACCCCGTGGCGGAGGATCTGATCCAGGAGCAGCTCGACGCGGTCCTCGACGACCTTCCCGTCGCCGCCGTGAAAACGGGCGTCCTTCCGTCGGCCGACGTCGTGCGGCGGATTGCGTCGACGTTGCGCGCGCGTTCGGTCTCCACGCTCGTGGTCGACCCGGTTCTGGTCGCCACCAGCGGCGATCTCCTTGCCGGTCCCGGTGTTGCCGAAGTTCTCCTCGAACGACTCGGGCCGCTGGCGACACTCGTGACGCCGAACCTTCGGGAGGCGAGTACCCTCACGGGCCGGCCCGTATCGACGTTGCCCGAGATGCGCGACGCCGCATCGGCGCTTCTCGATCGCGGTCTGGGCGCGGTCCTCCTCAAGGGCGGCCACCTCCACGGCGCCGCGGTCGATCTCCTTGCTGACGCGGCGGGCTTCGAGGAGTTTGCCGCGGAGCGCGTCGACGTCGGGCCCGTTCATGGCACCGGCTGCGCGCTCTCGGCCGCGATCCCGGCCGGCCTGGCTCGCGGCTTCCCACTGCGCGAGGCGATCGGGCGTGGCAAGCGACTGGTGCACGCGGCCCTCGTCGATTCGATGGCCGTCGGAAGCGGCTCCCGTGTCCTCGGCTTCGCGGCCCTCCGCCTCTAGGCAGACCTGGGGAGCCTCCGGGGCGAACGTCGAGGGGAGGGCCGTCGGGACGCGCAGAATGGGCTGAATTCGAACGGATCGTCTGCCAGACCGCGGTCAGCCACCGCCGACGAGTGCGCGCTGGCGTAGGAAGTGGTCGCACAGGACCAGCGCTACCATCGCCTCGACCATCGGCACCGCACGCGGCAGGACGCACGGATCGTGGCGCCCTTCGGCCTCGAGCGGCACGCTGTCGCCCGCGGTCGTGACCGTTTCCTGGCGCTTATGGATCGTGGCGGTCGGCTTGAAGGCGGCCCGCAGCACGATGTCCTCCCCATTGGAAATGCCGCCTTGTACGCCGCCGGAGCGGTTGGTCCGCGTTCGGATGCGGCCGGACTCGGAGTAGAAGGCGTCGTTGTGCTCGATGCCACTGAGTCGGGTGCCAGCGAATCCCGAACCGATTTCGAAGCCCTTGCACGCGGGCAGGGAGAGCAGAGCGGCGGCGAAGTCGGCTTCGAGTTTGTGGAAGACGGGCTCCCCGAGTCCCGCCGGAACCCCGCGGGCCACGCAGGTGACCACGCCCCCGAGCGAGTCGCCGTCCCGCCGCGCGGCGTCGATGCGGCGGATCATCTCCTCGGAGGCGTTTGCGTCCGGGCACCGCGTGATGTGGGCGTCGACCTGCTCGCGCGTCACGGTCGAGGCATCGACGTCCGCATCGACGTGATGCACCTGGCTCACCCACGCGACGATCTCGCCAGCGCCGGCCTCCGCGAGGACCTGTCGTGCGACGGCCCCTCCGGCCACCCGCCCGATGGTTTCTCTCGCACTCGCCCGGCCGCCGCCCTGCCAGTTCCGGATGCCGTATTTGGCGTCGTAGGTGTAGTCGGCGTGTGACGGCCGATAGAGGTCGCGCATATGCTCGTAGGCCGACGGGCGGGGATCCTTGTTGCGCACCAGCATGGCGATCGGCGTGCCGAGCGTCCGTCCCTCGAACAGGCCCGAGAGAACCTCGGCCCGGTCGGCTTCCTGCCGTGGCGTGGTCAGTCGGCTCTGGCCGGGCCGGCGGCGGTCGAGGTCGGCCTGCACCGCCTCGAGGTCGAGGGAGAGGCGCGGCGGGCAGCCATCGATGACCACGCCGACGCCACCGCCATGCGATTCGCCGAAGGTGGTGATGCGAAAGAGGTGTCCAAAGCTCGATCCCACCCCATCACCTTATCCTTCGAGGCGCTGGGCCGCGATACCGGAGGCCTCTTGCGCCGGGGCGCGAAAACGGGTTCCTCCCAGCGGATGCAGGCCGTCGCGCCGGTTCAGTCCCTCCGCACCCGGGGGCTTCGGGTCCTCCACCAGCCGATGCCGGGGCCGCTCACCGCGATCGTGCTCAGCATCCGGGCCGGGGCGCGCTTCGACGGCGAGATGCCCGGCCTGGCCCACATGGCCGAGCACATGCTCTTCCAGGGGACCGAGAGCCTCGACCAGAAGGAACTCAATCTGCGCGCGGCGGAGTGCGGCGGAGATCACAATGCGGAGACCGGGTACGAAACGCTGGAGTTGACCTTCGAGGTCCTCAACGAGGACGTCGACGACGCGCTCGCGATTCTGGCCGAGCAGTTCTACGCCACCCGGGTCGACCCGCGGCGCTTCACCAAGGAACGGCGGGTCGTTCTCGACGAAATCCGCAGCTACCAGGAAGACCCCCTCGATTATCTGCACGAGCGCGCCTGGCGAGCCTTCCTGGATGACCCCATTGGCCGGCCGATCTGCGGTACCGCGCAATCGCTGCGCGCGATGCGACCCGAGGACGTGACCGGCTATTTGCGCCGTGTCTGCATCAATGCGAACGCGGTGCTCTGTGTGGTCGGGGGGATCGACCAGGCCGATCTGCGTCGATCGCTGCGTCGGCACGTGCGCTCGACCGCTCCGGGGCGTCCGCGCCGCGGGCAGGGCGCCGGTGGTCGGCGGTCGGGAACGATGCGGGTCGGTGGCGGTCCCCGGGGGCAGGGGTTCGTGGCGCGCTACATCGAGTTGGAGCCGTCGATCGAAAACCTCCTCGCCGTGGAGGTGGCGCTCGATCTCGTCGGAGCCGATGCCGATGGCGCGCTCTTCCAGGCGGTGAGAGAAGAGCATGGCTTCGGCTACGACGTCTCGGCGGACGTGGAGTTCGGGGTCCAGTGGGGGGTGGCGGTTCTGTCGGCGAGCGTGCAACCCGGCCGAACCGATGCCCTGGCCCGGGTCATGGACGATGTCCTCCTCCAGTCGGCTCGACGGGGGTTCGCGGCCGCCGACCTCGCTCGCGCGCGCAAGAAGCGGCGCTATCACAGCGTTTCGGCTTCCGAGCGGCGGCTCGACCGGGCTCTGGTACTGGCGGAGTCCGCCGTCACCGGATTCCCGTTGCCGGAAGAGGCCGAGCGGATCGTCGACGGGCTCGACGACCAGACCATCCTCGACTGTTGGCAGAGGGCGCTGCGCGGAAGATCGCTGGTGGCGGTCTTGCCGGGCTGATCGGGCTCCTCCGGCCTTGCGATCGCATCGCGCCCCGCATCCCCGGGGGCAAATCCACCGGCTCCGGGCCGGCCACGGGCGCCTTCTGGCTCCCCGGGCGTCGGAATGCTTTACTCGCGCCCTGGGGAGGGGGCTTTGGAAGAGGAACGCTTGCAACTAGCCGTATTCATCGACTTCGACAATATCGAGATCGGCGTCAAAACGACGCTCCACAACGAGTTGGACCTCGCCCTGGTCCTCGACGCCCTGCGTGAGCGCGGGGAGGTCGTCTCCAAAAGCGCCTATGGCGACTGGGGACGCTTCGCAAAATTCAAGCAGGGCCTGCTCGAGCAGGGCGTGCAGATGA